>NZ_NCJB01000330.1:0-2429 GCF_002282275.1 Polynucleobacter sp. 39-46-10
AATTTCACACTGACTCTGATATATGAAACCCTTAAGCAAAAAAGCCAAGATGGCAGTTGGCTGGACAATTTTGATGACTGTTATCGGTACTGCCATGCTGCATCAATGGGAATTCTTTGCCATGGGTTGCGCTTCCATTGCGCTACTACTCCTTGCAAACCACTACGATCTATTGAAAGATCCTGAGGACAAAAAATAAGGCCCCCATCTTTCGATAGAGACCTGTATCAATCTTTTTAGATTACAGCGTTGGGTAGTCCGTATATCCCGCTTCTGCCCCACCATAAAACGTTGCACGGTTATAGGGATTCAGGGTTGCACCCTTCTGGAAACGCTCTGCTAAGTCCGGATTAGCAATATACAAACGACCATAAGCTACAGCGTCTGCCAAGCCAGCCTCTAAAACGGCCTCACCCATGGCTTGATCATATCCACCGGCACTAATGAATTGACCCTGATATGCAGCTCGGAATATCTCTGAAGTAATGGGTGCCTCAGAGTTCACCTGATCATTACCGCCAGCAGTAGTAGATCGCGGCTCAATCATATGGACATAGGACAAGTGATAGCCATTGAGCTTTTGAATCACTGCGTTGAATAAGGCAATCGGATCGCTATCAGCAATGTCATTAAAGCTGCCGTAAGGTGATAAACGCACGCCAATACGATCATTTGAAAAGACTTTAGCAACCGATTCAATCACTTCGCCTAGAAGACGAATACGATTTTCAATTGAGCCACCATACTCGTCAGTACGTTGATTGGTTTTATCTTGTAAAAACTGATCCAATAAATAACCATTGGCAGCATGAATTTCTACACCATCAAAACCTGCCGCTTTGGCATTGGCAGCAGCCAATTCAAAATCTTTTAATAGGCGAGCAATATCCGCAGTCGTCATTGCCTTCGGAGTTTCGTAATCGTGTAACTTCCAGTCAGCGCCGTAAGTTTGGCCTGCGGGGGCAATAGCAGATGGAGCCTCAGGCATACCCTGCTCAGGATGCAATGAGGAATGAGAAATACGGCCCACATGCCATAGTTGAGCAACCATCTTGCCATCCTTAGCATGTACCGCACTCACAATCTCTTTCCAAGCAGCTGTTTGCTCGGCGGAATAAATTCCAGGGGTTCCTGGATAGCCCTTGCCGATAGCAGAAATTTGCGTTGCTTCACTGATGATCAGGCCAGCACTTGCTCTTTGTGCATAGTATGTTTTTGCTAAAGGGCTTGGCACATCCCCTTCGATAGCGCGCATTCTGGTAAGTGGAGCCATCACCAAGCGATTTTTTAATTCAATGGCGCCAAGTTTGACGGGGGTAAACATGATTTCTTTTCCAGACATGAACTACTTTCTTTTAAATTAGATACATTTATTAATGGGGCAACTTTAGCAGGGATAGCATAGTCCTGCAGACACCTCACTAGACTCTTTGAAAACTCTTGCGACTGCCACGACTAATTCTTGGGCTAGACTTAAATCTAGCTTCAATACTTTCAGCGAGCGCCTGGAACTCTTCAAGATGTGCAGTAGATGCTCGAGCCACAAGCGCGATCACCCTCTTAGGAGCGGGTGGAGCTAATGGCCGAGCAAGCAATGTCGTGCCATTTAAGAGCCCTCCCTTGACCGCCATCTCAGGCAGCAGTGCAATGCCCATGCCAGACTCCACCATTTGCAACAAAGTGAGCAGACTCGTTGCCTCCACACCATCTGCATTCCGAATATCAGAGCGCTTACAGGCTTGCATAGTGTGATCGCGAAGACAGTGCCCCTCCTCCAGCAGCAATAAGCGTTCAGCCATTTTTGCGGGTAGGTGAATGTCCTTGCCTTTAAGAGCTGGATCGTCTGCTCTGGCTACCACCCAAAATTCATCGACAAACAGCTCTTTTACTAATAGACCGGCCGTGTCATATGGCAATGCAATTAATGCAAAATCCAGTTGGTGATCCACTAGACGCGCTAAGAGATTAGCGCTTAAGTCTTCGCGCAAGGCAATTTTTAGATTGGGGTAATGCTCCCGAATATCTGGCAATACATTTGGCAATAGGAATGGTGCGATAGTCGGAATCACGCCAAGGCGAATGGTTCCAGACATCGGCTTGCCAGCTGCATCCGCATATTCCACCAAATCCTGAGATGAGGCCAAGATTGCCTTAGCTCTCTCCAGAATCTCCATACCAATTGGAGTAATGGCCACGTTTTGGCGATCTCGCTCTACCAAGCGCACGCCTAGACCATCCTCAAGCTCCTTTAAGCCTGCACTTAAGGTCGACTGACCAACGAAACAGGTCTCTGCAGCCCTAGTAAAGTTCAGCTCTTGAGCAATGGCTACAAAATAGCGCAACTGACGTAATGAAGGTAAAGCAGTCATATGTTGCAAAACTCCCTATAATCGATTTATTAGATAAATAATATCATTATTATTTATTGG
>NZ_NCJB01000331.1:0-2429 GCF_002282275.1 Polynucleobacter sp. 39-46-10
TCATGACATAAAGCTGGAACCAAAAAGGTTTAGTGGTTCGTTCTGCGACATCTTCAATAGAGCAAATGCTCATAGTGGATAAGCAGAAGGGAACACCAAATTTTTCTGCGGCACGCGCAGCCAGAATTTCACCATCGGCATATTGCATGCCAGTTAGGCCAGTTGGAGCCAGCGCAACAGGCATTGCCACCTCTTGACCCACCATCGTGGTTTTGGTAGTGCGGTTAGTCATATTCACTGCAACACGTTGACGCAGTTTGATTTTCTGAAAATCGGATTCGTTAGATCGGTAAGTAGACTCAGTCCATGAACCAGAATCTGCGTAGTCATAGAACATCTTGGGGGTGCGCTTTTGATGTAAAACCCGCAAATCTTCAATATTGGTGATGATTTCCACTAAAACCCCTTTGTATGTCGCTGATGCCAGATGGCTGATGCTAATTTAAGCTCTATCTTAGCAATACCGGACATTTGTTTCTACAATGCTTTGGTAAAGTCCTTCTTGGGGCTCAATAAGCCCTTCTTACCTAGTCAAATCCCTCTGAATGCCTCAATTACCCCTGTCGACCGTCTTTTATTTAACGCTAGCCACCATTTTCTGGGCGGGTAATGCAATAGCTGGGAGGGTGTTGGTGGGGAGTATTTCCCCGATCACCCTAAGTGCGGTTCGCTGGGGTTTAGCAGCCTTGATCTTGCTACCCTTTGGCTGGAAAATTTTTAAGCCAAGCAGCGCGCTTTGGCAAAACAAAAGCCGTTTTCTGGTCTTAGGTTTATTGGGGGTCGGTAGCTATAACGTGCTCCTCTATCTTGCCCTGCAGACCTCGACGGCTATTAATGTCACCCTGATTGGTGCCAGCATGCCGATCTGGATGCTTTTGATTGGCGCTGTCTTATATCAAGTAAAACCAACGCTATTACAAATGCTGGGGGCGCTTGTTTCTTTAGTGGGCGTCACTGTGGTGTTAACCCGTGGTGAGCCTGCTAGCCTGTTAAGTATGGAAGTGGTGATGGGTGATTTGTTCATCATGTTGGCAACGATTCTTTGGGCGTTTTATAGCTGGATGATTAGCCGTCCAGGAGAGAGTACTGAGCGTCAGTGGCCGTGGGCTGAGTTTTTAATGGCCCAGGTTTTCATTGGATTTATGTGGACGATGTTATTTGAGGGTGTTGAGATTGCTACAGGGCATGCCTTTATTGATCTCAACTACTGGACTGGGGCATTAATCGTTTTTGTGGCAATCGGCCCATCATTAATTGCCTATCGCTGCTGGGGTTTGGGGGTAAATGGTGCCGGACCCACGGTGGCAGCTTTCTTTGCCAACCTGATCCCCTTATTCACAGCACTGTTCTCAGCTGCAATTTTGGGGGATCCGCCTCAGTTGTTCCATGGTCTAGCTTTTGTCCTGATTGTGGTCGGAATATTGGTTTCCTCCACGGCACGGAAAAGTGCATAACCCCCTTTATTTGCTGAAAAAGCCGATTTTCAAAGCTTCACCACCTAAAGAGTGCTAAATCGGTATCATTTAGTCCTAATCATACGATTTACTAGGAAATTACTATGCCAGGCTTACTCCCGAATGTTGATCCAGACGGTCTACTAGAGTTTTCGGTTGTTTATACCGATCGTTCGCTAAACCACATGTCTGAAGAGTTCAAAAAAGTCATGGTGGATATCTCTAGTGTTTTGAAAGATGCTTACAACGCTAGCTCTGCAGTAATTGTTCCAGGTAGCGGCACCTTTGGTATGGAAGCAGTTGCCCGCCAATTTGCCAATAATCAAAAGTGCCTCGTATTACGCAATGGTTGGTTTAGCTATCGTTGGACGCAGATTTTTGATCTCGCCAACATTACCCAAGACATTACCGTTATCAAAGGTAAGCAATTAGAAGATACCGCTCAGGGTGTGTTTGCTCCAGCGCCTATTGAAGAGGTGGTTGCTTTCATTAAGAAAGAAAAGCCAGCAGTGGTTTTTGCTCCCCATGTAGAAACATCTGCCGGAATTATTTTGCCGGACGACTATCTCAAGGCTGTCGGCGAAGCAGTTCGTTCAGTGAATGGTTTGTTTGTGCTCGATTGCATCGCCTCTGGTGCAATGTGGGTAGATATGAAGGCTTGTAATGTTGACGTAGTCATTACGGCGCCACAAAAAGGCTGGAGTAGCTCGCCTTGCTGTGCGTTGATTGCTATGGGCGACAGGGCGCGCGAGCGTATTGACGCTACACAAAGTAGCAGCTTTTCAATGGACTTGAAGAAGTGGCTCCAAATCATGGAAGCCTACGAAAAGGGTGGTCACGTGTATCACACCACCATGCCAACAGATGCGCTCAAAATTTTGCGCAATGTGATGAAAGAAACCCAGTCTCTAGGTTTCGCAGCACTCAAAGCTAAGCAGCAAGAGTTGGGTGAAAAGGTTCGTGCCTTATTGGTAT
>NZ_NCJB01000332.1:0-2429 GCF_002282275.1 Polynucleobacter sp. 39-46-10
TACATAGGAGACAAGATGTCACAACACGATACATTGTTGGCTGCTTTTGAAACTTATAAAGCAGAAAACGAAAAGTTTATTGAAAAGGGCGTTAAGGCATCTGCTGCACGTGCTCGTAAAGCTTTACAAGAAATTGCCGGAGCTTGCAAAGAGCGCCGCAAAGAAATTACAGCCGCTAAAGAGGCGATGGAAGCTAAGAAGTAATTTACCTTATTCCGGATTGAATTCAGCCTGGCCCCCACAAGGAGCCGGGCTTTATTTTTATGGGCTTACAGAAAATAAAGTGAGCTTCATAGCTTGACTGCGGATTGGCAGCAAACTTTGATACTCCTGGCTATTGGCCCAAGACTTAGAGCGTTCTAGATCTGGAAACTCCAGCTCTACAAATGCGCTAAAGGCCCCACACTCCAACCCATTCCATAGGAAGGTATTGAAAGAGCCTCGGAATGCAATCTTCCCTTGGTAGAGAGCTACCGCATCTCCTACCTGAGAGCGGTACTCTTCAAATGCCTCAGGGTCATTTAACTGAATGAGGCCAATCACTTTAATGGTCATCCCGGGTCCTGATTATTTATCCAGCTAGTTTATAAGCAAGCTATAGTGAGATATTAGAACTTCACCATCTCATACGAGGCACATATGAAAGTCGCATTTTTAGGTTTGGGTAATATGGGACTACCCATGGCTCTCAATTTAATTAAAGCTGGGCATCAGGTTCGAGGCTTTGATTTGGTGCAGACGCAGCTAGATGCCTTCAGAGTGGCCGGCGGGGCTCCCATGAATAGCGCTTCAGAGGCTGCCCTTGATGTGGATGTCATTGTTAGCATGCTCCCAGCTTCGCGCCATGTCGAGGCTTTGTATTTAGGCGACTCTGGTTTATTAGCCACAGCCAATCCTAAAACCTTGCTCATCGACTGCTCGACGATTTCTCCCAAGGTTTCTCAGTCCGTGGCCGCCGCTGCTAAAGCCAAGGGCTTTGCCATGATCGATGCACCGGTTTCTGGTGGCACTGTAGGGGCGCAAGCCGGAACCTTAACCTTTATGGTGGGTGGAGATGCGGCAGATGTAGATCGAGGCCGCCCATTGCTAGAGCAGATGGGTAAGAATATCTTCCATGCAGGACCAAGCGGAAGCGGACAGACCGTCAAGGTCTGCAACAACATGTTGCTGGGTATTCAGATGCTCGGGACTAGTGAAGCATTACGTTTGGGTATGGCCAATGGCATGGACCCCAAAGTACTCTCTGACATCATGTCAAAGAGCTCTGGTCGTAATTGGGTTCTTGAGCTCTATAACCCTTGTCCCGGAGTAATGGAAAATGTGCCATCCTCAAAAGGGTATGCCGGTGGCTTTGGCGTAGATCTCATGTTGAAAGATTTGGGTTTGGCCACCGAGAATGCCAGTGACTTAGATGCCAGCATTCCGCTCGGCGAGTTATCCCGCAAACTCTACGAAGCACATAGCAAAGCTGGCAATGGCCAGCTCGACTTTTCAAGCGTGTTTAATTTAAAGGCCGACTAATCCGTAGCTGCTGTAGTGGGGTTTAGCGATTAAAGCTACGCTTAGGGGGACTGCTGCGCTTAGCCGTAGGCCTGCTGCCTCCGCCATTGCCACCACCAGCATTGCCCGGTCGAGGTTTTCTGGATTGTTGGTGTTGCTGGCTTCGCAATTGGATTGGTTGCGCCACTGCATTCGGGTCTGGTTCAAATCCGGCAATCACTTCCTGAGGAAGTTTTTGCTTAATGAGTTTCTCAATATCGCGAAGCATCTGATGCTCGTCAACGCAGACTAAAGATACTGCTACACCGTTAGAGCCTGCTCTACCAGTTCTACCAATCCGGTGAACATAATCTTCGGATACGTTGGGCAGGTCGTAGTTCACGACATGGGGGAGTTGATCAATATCGATTCCACGAGCAGCAATGTCCGTAGCAACCAAGACGGTGATTTTGCCGTCTTTAAATTCGGCCAAGGCTTTAGTGCGAGCGCTTTGACTCTTATTGCCATGAATTGCCATGGCAGTGATGCCGTCTTTCTCGAGCTGGGTCACTAATTTATTGGCACCATGCTTAGTGCGAGTAAACACGAGAACTTGCTGCCACTGATTTGATTTAATCAGATGTGCCAATAAGGGATGCTTTTGGTTTCTGTCTACTGGGTGGATCAGCTGCGCAATCGCTTCATTAGTGCTGTTACTGCGTGCCACCTCAATCAAGGCTGGTGAATTCAGTAATCCATCTGCCAAAGCTTTGATCTCGGCCGAGAAGGTCGCTGAAAAGAGTAGATTTTGACGTTGCTTAGGAAGTGCCGCCAAAATCTTTTTGATATCACGCAAGAAACCCATGTCCAACATGCGATCTGCTTCGTCAAGTACCAAGATTTCAATATTCGCGAGTGAGACGCAATTCTGTGACATTAAATCCAACAAG
>NZ_NCJB01000027.1:0-17733 GCF_002282275.1 Polynucleobacter sp. 39-46-10
TAAGTTATCCGGTGGAATTTTCCAAAGACGTTGATCTGATTCATTAATCCAAACAATTTGCGCTATTTCATGATTGCTTTGCAGTAGATTTTCTGCCTGAATAATCACGTTTTCTTTCAACTTTGTTGAATCTCCGGCACTGACATAATCACGCCCAATGGATTGCAATACATCAGTATTGTTTGCAAAACGCAATTGAATGCGTTGCTTTGCAAAAGAGAGTTCTCTAAATAGTGCGGCTTCTTGCTGACTCATTTCATGCAGTTGTAGGGTGCCCATAATGACCCCCATCACAACAGTAAAGAGCACAATGGCTATTAATGGCGTGTAGACAAGCTTAAATCCCCGTATACGACGTAGCCATTTCACAGGCTTTAGCTGCCAGATTGAAAATGCGATTTTTTTCATGTAATTTACTTATTTTGCCCTATTGATAGGTCTTCTTTGCCTATTTAGCGCTTTAAGCTGCTTGAGTGCGCTGCAATAAAATACCACATAGTGAGAAATACTATCATTATGTGGAAAATTGCTTGTTTACACCCATAGACCTTCCTAGAATATTGCCTATAAAGTGAATGAATAAGACCGATGTGACTAATGGAGGCAGTATATGGCAGCAGTTCCAGATCAAATTTTAGGTAGCGCAGGTAAGCAAGATGCGGATCCAGGTGAAACCCAAGAATGGTTGCAGGCGCTTGATGGCGTAATTCGTAATGAAGGCCCAGAGCGCGCGGCTTATCTGATTGATCAGCAAATTTCTCATGCTCGCGTCAATGGGGTCAATCAATCATTCCATGCAGATACTCCTTACATCAACACGATTCCGGTAGAGCAGCAAGCACGTCTACCAGGGGATCAGAATGTTGAGCATCGCATCCGCTCCTACACGCGTTGGAACGCAATGGCAATGGTTCTGCGTGCTAACAAAGACACGAACGTTGGTGGACATATTTCATCCTTCCAGTCGGCCGCTACTTTATATGACGTCGGCTTTAATCATTTTTGGCATGCGCCATCACCAGAGCACGGTGGCGACCTGATTTTTGTTCAAGGGCATTCAGCCCCAGGTGTTTATGCTCGCGCCTATATGCTCGGCCGCCTGTCAGACGAGCAGTTGAATAACTTCCGTCAAGAGGTTGGCGGCAAGGGTATCTCTAGTTATCCACATCCTTGGCTAATGCCAGATTTCTGGCAGTTCCCTACAGTGTCTATGGGTCTTGGACCCATCATGGCTATTTATCAAGCGCGCTTTATGCGCTACATGCAGGATCGCGGATTTATTAAGGCGGAAGGGCGCAAAGTCTGGGCCTTCCTCGGGGATGGTGAAACTGATGAGCCAGAATCCCTCGGCGCTATTGGTATGGCTGGCCGTGAAAAATTAGATAACCTGATTTTTGTCGTGAACTGTAACTTGCAGCGTCTTGATGGTCCTGTGCGTGGTAACGGCAAGATTATTCAAGAGCTCGAGGGTGAGTTCCGCGGCTCTGGTTGGAATGTAATTAAGGTAGTTTGGGGTGGCCATTGGGATGCTTTATTCGCACGCGATAAAAAAGGCATCTTGATGCAACGTCTTGGCGATATCGTGGATGGCGAGTACCAAACCATGAAGGCCAAGAATGGTGCTTATGTTCGCGAGATCGTATTCAATACCCCCGAATTAAAGTCGCTAGTGAGTGACTGGAGTGATGATGAGATTTGGAATCTCAATCGCGGCGGTCATGATCCACACAAGGTATTTGCCGCCTTTCATTCAGCCGTAAATCATAAGAATCAACCAACAGTTATTTTGGCCCACACTATTAAAGGTTACGGTATGGGTGGATCTGGTGAGGCGATGAATATTGCCCACCAAGCTAAGAAGATGAATGCGGATGATGTACGTCGTTTCCGTGATCGCTTCGAGATTCCAGTAAAGGATGAGCAATTAGATGACATGCCTTTGGTGAAATTTGCTGAAGGTAGTCCCGAGCTTGATTACATGAAGGCCCGCCGCCAGGAATTAGGTGGCTACCTTCCACAGCGTCGAATGAAGGCCGAGAGCCTACCAGTGCCTGCGCTAGATGTATTCGCACCATTATTAGAGGCAACCACCGATGGCCGTGAGATCTCCACAACGATGGCCTTTGTTCGCATCCTTAATACGATTGTGCGCGACAAGGTTTTGGGTAAGCGTGTAGTTCCGATTGTTCCAGATGAGTCTCGAACCTTTGGTATGGAAGGTATGTTCCGCCAGCTAGGGATTTGGAATCAACTTGGTCAGCTTTACACCCCAGAAGATCATGATCAATTGATGTTCTATAAAGAGGATAAGACGGGCCAGATTTTGCAAGAGGGTATTAATGAAGCGGGTGGTATGTGCGACTGGATCGCTGCTGCAACTTCATACTCAACTCATGGCGTACCGATGTTGCCCTTCTACATCTTCTACTCCATGTTTGGTTTCCAGCGTATTGGCGACCTCTGCTGGGCTGCTGGCGATATGCGTAGCCGTGGATTCTTATTGGGCGGTACTGCCGGTAGAACAACTCTGAACGGCGAAGGTCTTCAGCACGAAGATGGCCACAGCCAAGTATGGAGTGCCGCTATCCCGAACTGCATAAGCTACGATCCTTCATTCTCATTTGAAGTGGCCGTGGTGATTCAGGACGGTATGCGCCGCATGTTGGCTGAACAGGAAGATGTCTATTACTACATCACTTTGATGAATGAGAACTACGCTCATCCAGCAATGCCAAAGGGTGCGGAACAAGACATCATTAAGGGAATGTACAAATTGAAGTCGGTTGGTGATGTCAATGCTAAATTGCGTGTACAGCTCTTAGGTTCAGGCACGATTTTCCGTGAAGTCATTGAAGCCGCTGAAATCCTGCATCAAGATTGGGGTGTTGCCTCTGATCTTTGGGGTTGCCCAAGCTTTACTGAGTTAGGTCGTGATTGGAATGCGGTTCACCGAAATAATCTTCTCAATCCAGCAACTGGACCTGCTTTTTCGCATGTAGAGAAGTGCCTTAAAGATACTGCGGGTCCAATTGTTGCTGCTACTGACTATGTACGTCTATTTGCAGAGCAAATTCGTCCTGCAATTCAGCATATGGGTCGTCGTTTTGAAGTTCTAGGTACTGATGGATTTGGTCGTTCAGATACTCGTGAAAAATTACGTGATTTCTTTGAGGTCGATCGTCACTGGGTTGTCCTAACTGCCTTACGTTCTTTGGTGGATGCTGGTCAGCTTGATCGTCAAAAACTAGCAGAAGCGATTAAGAAATATGAAATCGATATCACTAAACCAAACCCAATGACGGTTTGATAAGAGACAGAGACTATGAGCCAACTAATTGATATTAAAGTCCCAGACATTGGGGATTACAAAGATGTGCCTGTCATCGAGGTATTGGTAAAAGCCGGTGATCGTGTTGAGAAAGAGCAGTCAATTGTTGTTCTTGAATCAGACAAAGCAACCATGGATGTTCCCTCATCGCATTCCGGTGTGGTGAAAGAGGTTAAGGTTAAAGTCGGCGACTCGATTTCGGAGGGCGCCATTGTTTTGGTGCTCGAAGAAAGTGGTGTTGCGGCTCCAGCGGCTACGCAAACTTCTGCTGCTCCAGTGGCAGCAAAGGCGGAACCTGTTGCAGCGCCAGCTCCAAAAGTAGAGCCACCGATAGTACGTGCACCAGCCCCCCCGCCTATTAGCAATACCCCAGTTGAAGTAGACCCAACAGCCAGCCATGCAAGTCCTTCAGTGCGGAAGTTTGCGCGTGAACTCGGCGTTACCGTTCATCAAGTTAAAGGATCGGGGCCTAAAGGTAGAATTACTCAGGAAGACGTGCAAGCCTTTGTAAAAGCTGCAATGAGTGGCGGAGCTGGAAGCGCATCAAATGCATCTGGCGGAAGCTTGGGCGGTCTGAATTTAATTCCTTGGCCTAAAGTTGATTTCTCTAAATTCGGCGAGACAGAGCGTCAACCACTAAATCGCATTAAGAAGTTAACTGCTGCGAACTTGGGTCGCAACTGGGTAATGATTCCTGCAGTGACTTATCACGAAGATGCAGATATTACTGACCTTGAAGCATTTAGAGTCCTTACCAATAAAGAGAATGAAAAGCAGGGGCTCAAAATCACGATGTTAGCTTTCTTGATGAAAGCCGCTGTCGCTGCACTCAAGAAGTTCCCTGAGTTCAATAGCTCCATTGATGGCGATGACTTGGTATTGAAGAAGTATTTCAATATTGCTTTCGCCGCAGATACGCCAAATGGTTTGGTAGTTCCGGTGATTCGTGATGCCGATAAAAAAGGCATCTTTGAGCTTGCTCGTGAAACCTCCGAATTGGCTGCGCTTGCGCGTGATGGCAAGTTGAAGCCAGAGCAGATGCAAGGCGCAAGCTTCACCATTTCTTCCTTGGGTGGTATTGGTGGTACGTATTTCTCACCCATCGTGAATGCGCCAGAAGTGGCTATCTTAGGTGTAAGCAAAGCTGCCATGAAACCTGTTTGGGATGGCAAGCAATTTGTACCGCGCTTAATTTGCCCGTTATCACTCAGTGCCGACCATCGTGTGATTGATGGTGCTTTGGCAACGCGTTTTAATGTCTATATCGCTCAACTGATGTCCGACTTCCGTCGCGCAGCGCTATAAGGAGAAGATATGGCTAAGCAAATTATTCTTGTTCCAGATATTGGGGACTATTCAGATGTTCCAGTCATCGAGGTGCTCATTAAAGTTGGCGATGTCATTGAAAAAGAACAGCCTTTACTTGTTCTGGAATCTGACAAAGCAACCATGGAAGTGCCGGCTGATGCTGCTGGAACTATTTTGAGTGTCTCTGTAAAAGCTGGCGATAAAGTAAGCAAGGGAAGTGTTGTTGCTGAAATTGAAGCGGGGGCAGCAGCTGTACCCCAAGCCTCAACAGCAGCAGCTTCAGCTTCAACCCCCGCTCCCATAGCAGCACCTGTGATCAGCGCTCCAATCGCCGGGCAGTACAGCGGCAAAGTGGATCATGAGTGCGAAGTGCTCGTATTGGGTGCTGGCCCTGGTGGTTACAGCGCTGCATTCCGAAGCGCAGATTTAGGTATGAGCACTATCTTGATAGAACGTTATGCAACTTTGGGTGGTGTTTGCTTGAATGTCGGCTGTATTCCATCAAAAGCTTTGCTTCATACAACTGCAGTGATGGATGAAGTCAAGACCATGTCTAAGCATGGCATTAGCTATGGCGCTCCAAAAATTGAAATCGATCAATTGCGCGGCTATAAAGATTCAGTCATTGCCAAGTTAACTGGTGGATTAGCCGGTATGGCTAAAGCGCGTAAAGTCACTGTGGTGCGTGGATTGGGTCGTTTTTTGGATGCCAATCACGTTGAAGTTGAGTTAACCAAAGGTGATGGTCAGGACTTAGCCGGTCAAAAGGAAGTGGTTCGTTTCCAGAAGGCCATCATTGCAGCCGGAAGTCAGCCAGTCAAACTGCCTTTCCTGCCGGAAGACCCGCGCATTGTCGATAGCACTGGTGCTTTATTACTAAATAGCATTCCAAAACGCATGTTAGTCATTGGTGGCGGCATTATTGGTTTAGAGATGGCGACAGTCTACAGCTCCTTAGGCTCACGGATTGATATTGCTGAGATGATGGATGGTCTGATGGCAGGTGCCGATCGTGACTTGGAAAAGGTTTGGGAGAAATTTAATGCCGGCCGTTTTGAAAAGATCATGCTCAAGACTCGTGCCTCAAAAGCCGAAGTGAAAGCGGATGGTATTCAGGTTAGCTTTGAAGGTGAGAGCGCCCCTACAGAACCGCAGACTTACGATTTGGTATTAGTTGCAGTAGGTCGCACACCTAACGGTAAGAAGATTGATGCTTCTGCTGCAGGAGTCATTGTAGATGAGCGTGGCTTTATTCCAGTCGACAATCAAATGCGTACGAATGTGAATAACATCTTTGCCATTGGCGATATCGTTGGCCAACCCATGCTTGCTCACAAAGCGGTGCATGAGGGTCACGTTGCAGCTGAAGTGGCTGCAGGTGAAAAATCTTACTTTGACGCTAAGCAAATTCCATCGGTTGCATATACTGATCCAGAGGTGGCTTGGGCTGGCTTGACAGAAGAGCAGTGCAAAGCTCAAGGCATCGCTTACGAAAAAGGTTTATTCCCTTGGGCTGCCAGCGGTAGGGCGATTGCCAATGGCCGTGACGAAGGCTTTACCAAACTCATTTTTGACGCTACAAGCAAACGCATCATTGGTGGCGGTATTGTTGGTACTCACGCCGGTGATTTAATTGGCGAAGTGTGTCTTGCTATTGAGATGGGTGCTGATGCAGTAGATATCGGTAAAACCATTCATCCGCATCCAACACTGGGTGAATCTGTTGGTTTGGCTGCGGAGGCTGCTCATGGCCACTGCACTGATCTGCCGCCAGTAAAAAAGAAAGCGCACTAAATAAACTAGCATCGCCCATTTGCTGGATAAGAAAAAGCCTCGAGAGATCGAGGCTTTTCTACTATAGCTGTCGTAACACCAGCAATGCAGCAACTATAAAGGCTTACTTTTTCTTAGCAGTTTTATTTGCAGGCTTGCTAGTTGTATTCATGGTCTTTTCAACTGAGCTGGTGGCATTGTTCAAGTTAGTTTGGGCAAGCTCTACAGCATGCTTTACCGCTTTTTGACTTGTTTCAAATACGTTGGTCGCAGACGCGATTGCTTGTTTCATGGCATTGACTGCAGCATCGGATCCCGCAGGAGCATTTTTTGTCCAGTCTTCTACCAAGGCATTAATTTTTTTCTGGCCCGCCTGTAACTCTTGTTCAGCAGATTTAGTGAAGCTAGCCTGGGTCTCATGAGCTAATTCATAAAGATGACGGCTGTAAGCCATAATTTTTTCAGCCATTGGCTGAACTGCCTCCGCTTGATGGGCGAGAAGCTGTTGAATATCTTTCACTTCCAATGCTTTCTTAGCGCTACTCATGCTTTCACCTAAGCTTTGCTTGGCTATGTGCATATTGAGTTCAATTAATTTCTCAATACTCTTGAGCGCTTGATTGGTGAGTCCGCTCAAAGTCTCTAAATTAGCTTTTTGCGCTGCTGCGATTTGTTCAGGCGTTAAGTTCATATCAATCCTTTTCATGTCAACTCAATCTTTTCTAACTATGAGCTTTATCTGGATCTTGTCAATTTATTTACGCACCATTTTATAGCATTTATGATGCACTGCAATATAAATTAGATAATGCTTTGAAATGGAGGGTGGGTATAAAAAAAGCCTAAAATCAGGGATTAACAAAAAACTCCACATTTTCAACAAGTTACCCATGAGATTGAAGCTTGACAGCCTAATTGCCCCATTATTTGTATTGATTTGGAGTACCGGCTTTGTTATTGCGCGATTAGCGATGCCTTACGTGGAGCCAGCAGGCTTTTTGTTTTGGCGATTTGTAGGTGTTTTGATAGCTATGGCATGCCTGAGCTTGGTTTGGAAAATAAGTTGGCCAAGCTGGTCACAAATGAAGCATATCGCAGTAGCGGGGGTATTGCTCCAGTTTGGTTACCTGCTTGGCGTTTGGTTTGCAGTTCGACTGGGTATGACTGCTGGCTTAGTAGCTATTATTGTCGGTTTACAGCCGATCTTGACTGCTTGGTTTGCCGCTTGGGTATCCGAAAAAGTGACTGGACGTCAATGGATAGGTTTGGCTTTTGGATTTGCTGGTGTTGCTCTGGTAGTTGCGGAAAAAATTGGTTTTGCCCATATTCCCGTGTTTAGCTACGTCCTTGCATTTGCTGCCTTGCTATCCATCACTTTTGGCACGCTTTACCAAAAGAAGTTCTGTCCAGTATTTGACCTTCGCGCAGGCTCATCAATTCAGTTTGGAGTATCAGCCTTACTGTGCTTTATCTGTATGCATTACTTCGAATCTGGAGTCATGGTTTGGAATGCCTCCGTCGTTGGGGCATTATTCTGGGCCATCTTTCCGCTATCCATCGGATCAATTAGCTTACTTTTTATGATGATTCGAAAAGGGGCGGCCACCAAAGTAACGAGCCTCTTATACTTGACGCCACCCACTACTGCGGTGATGGCGTGGTTCTTATTTGACGAGCACTTTACGCTAATGATGGCGGCGGGCCTGTTACTCACTATGACCGGGGTTGTGTTGGTGAATCGTGGACAAACCAGTACTGTTGCAACCATTGCTGAATAGAGTCGCACTAAATAGAAGCATTTTTTTCAATCACGCATGCAATAAGCGCGGCATAGAAGCAAAAGTTATTTATCATTCTGTATGTTAAAAGTTTTGGAAGGCATTTTGGGATGTATTTGAATCGTTTTTGGCTCATCGCCCTAGTCGGCCTCATGTCATTTGGCGTAGCCACTTCTTTTCAGGTTGGTGCGGCCAATAAAGACTCCCAAACTTCCAAGTCAAGCAAAGGGTCAGCAAAGACCCCTGCTAAATCAGAATCTAAGAAAGCTGCCAAAAGTTCTAAGAAGCCAAAAACTGTTCGCACCACCGTGACTCGTTCCAGCGCACCCGTTGTAGCAGCAAGACACTCATTTGCAACAGCATTGGGTTTGCGTGGTCAGCACGATGATTTGAGTTTGAAATCGAGTGTAGCGATGGTTGTTAATCAAGATACCAAAGAAGTCTATTTTGAAAAGAATTCTTCGGTCAGTTTGCCGATCGCTTCCATCACGAAGTTAATGACTGCGATGGTCGTGCTTGACTCTAAATTACCTCTTGATGAAACCATTGTTATTAATGCTGATGATGTTCATATTTATCGGACTTCGCGCCTTGCGGGTGGAACGGTCTTAACGCGAGAAGAGGCCCTGTTATTAGCCTTGATGTCTTCTGAGAATCGTGCAGCCTATACCCTTGGCCGCAATTATCCTGGTGGTATTACGGCATTTGTTGATGCCATGAATCGCAAGGCAAAAGAAATCGGCATGACACATTCTCATTTTGCTGATCCTACTGGCTTGTTGAGCGAAAACGTTGCTTCTGCTGAAGATCTTACGCGCTTGTTGAGTGCCGCTTATCAATATAAGATGATTCGTGAGTTTTCTACTTGGCCTGATTTGACAATGGTAATTGCCAAACGTCCGCAGAAGTTTTTGAATACAAACCGCTTAGTTCGTGCTGGCGATATGAATATTGGCTTGCAAAAAACGGGCTTCATTAATGCAGCAGGTCGATGTCTAGTGATGCAGGCTCGAGTGAATGACACTCCATTATTGTTGGTCTTCTTAGACTCCGTCGGGACACAATCACGTTTTGCCGATGCGGTGAGGGTACGTGACTGGTATGAGCGCATGCCTTCGGGTGAGCCCCATGCAATTCGTCGCTTAATGTAGGAATTGTGCTCCTAAGCGAAATGACATTCTAGGAATTAGTGTCGCTAATTTTGGGTTTGTAGCCCATTCCCTTGGAAATTTGTAGGGCCGTGTCTTGTAGCAGCTTTAGCCAGTCAGCTTGAATGCGGTCGGTGGGAGAGCTCAATGAGAGTCCTGCAACCAACTTGCCGCTATCATCAAAAATCTGAGCAGCAACACAACTGACGCCTAGCTCCAATTCTTCGTTATCACGCGCATGGCCTGATTTACGAACTTGATTGAGTTCGGAATCTAATTTTCCTGGTTCAGTGATGCTATTTCTGGTGTGACCAGCTAAGCCGGTGCGCGTGACATAAGCGCGAACCTGACTTGCATCATCACTTGCTAAAAATAACTTTCCAACTGATGTCAGGTGAAGTGGTGCATGACCGCCGATGGCGCGAACTACTTGCATCCCAGAACGTTCACTGTAGGCGCGGTCGATATAGACAATCTTATCGCCTTGGCGAACTGATAGGTTAATGGTCTCACCAGTAAGTTTATGTAAGGCTCGCATAGGTGCTTGCGCCGCTTCTCGAACGGATAGCCGGGCTTTAACGAGGTTGCCAAGCTCAAGCAACTTTAGGCCAAGGCGATACGTGCCGCCATCGCCACGCTCGACCAATCGGCAGGCTACCAAGTCATTGAGGATGCGGTGAGCTGTAGAAGGGTGTAAATCTGTTTCTTCAGCGAGGTTTTTAAGGCTACTCGACTCTTCGTGGGTAGCTAAGGCATCAAGCAGGTTCATCATGCGTTCAACTACCTGAATGGCTGTTTTGCCAGCCTCACCAGGTACTTTTGGCATTTTTTCGGGTTTACTCTTTGTCATATTGTTAATTGTAGCGATTTTTAATCAAATTGCACAATATGAAATTTCATTCCAGCCCTCAATGGCCTTCTAGCATAAGGAAGGCTACTGTTTTAAAGCGGCAGCACACTCCGAAATGAGTTTTGGACCGCGGTATATGAGGCCACTATAGACTTGCACCAAACTAGCCCCTGCAGTCATTTTTTCTTGAGCATCCTTGCCAGACAAAATGCCGCCAACACCAATAATAGGAATGACATCACCTAGGTATTGTTTTAGACTCCTCACAACTTCGGTAGAGGCCGTCCTAACTGGAGCACCGGATAAGCCGCCGATCTCTTCGCCAAATTCGAGGCCACGAACAGCATCACGGGCAATCGTTGTATTCGTCGCGATGATTGCATCAATCTTAAATTCAAGTAATAGGTCGGCAATAAGCTTGATATCGTTTTGATCAAGATCGGGAGCAATTTTTAAAAAGAGTGGTTTTCGAACACCATGTAGATCACTCAGTGCTTCACGCGCTAAGTGCAAAGAGCTAAGTAGGGAGCGCAGCATGTCTTCACCCTGAAGTGCACGTAAATTCTGGGTATTAGGAGATGAGATGTTAACGGTGATGTATGAGGCGACTTCATAGACCGCCTCCATGGCTGTGACGTAATCGCTAGCAGCGTTCTCAATCGGGGTGCTTGCATTCTTGCCGATATTCAAACCAACAATGCCACCGTTTTGCCAATAGAGAGAATTGCGGACGCGCTTTACGCAGGCATCAACACCGTCATTATTGAAGCCCATACGATTAATAATTGCTTGAGCTTGTGGCAAGCGAAACATTCGGGGTTTTGGATTGCCCGGCTGAGGTTTTGGTGTCACAGTACCAATTTCTAAAAAGCCAAAGCCCAAAGCGCCAAGTGCATCAATATGTTTGCCATCCTTATCTAGTCCGGCAGCAAGACCAACTGGATTTGGAAAGGTAATACCACATAAGTTGCGGGGATCTGGAGCAGGTTGATCAACCAAGTATCGCAGCAGGCCCCAGCGCTGAGCGCGATCTAGATTGCTCAGAGTGAGGTTATGGGCTTGCTCTGGGTCTAAAGAAAAAAGCCAGGGGCGGAATAGAGGATAGCTATCGATCATGGGTAGATATTATGGCCCAATGATGGGTTGCCAGTGATCATCAACTAATCCTTCAATTGGCTGAAACTTAGCCTTGTAGGACATTTTTTCACTATCTTCAATGTAGTAGCCTAGGTAGAGATAGGGGAGATCTAGCTCCAGCGCCTGCTGAATTTGCCACAAGATGCTAAAACTTCCATAACTCGCAGAGGTATTGCTGGTATCAAAGAAGGTGTAAACCGAGGAGATGCCTTGATCCAAGATATCAATCATGCTGACCATACGCAGACGCCCTGGATGAAGGTCATGTGGGCCATCACGAAATTCAACAATTCTGGAATTGACACGACTTTGCAATAAAAACTGCATGTACTGATCTTGGTTATCTTCGCCACTTTGATCCATATCACCACCAGAATGACGCTCATTTTGATAGCGTTGATAGAGTTCAAAGTGCTCTTCTTGATAACCTAGGTTCAGCACCCGAATATCTAGCCCAAGGTGTTTTTTCCAGGAGCGCTTTTGACTGCGATTTGGTGCAAAGTGCTTTACTGGAATACGGGTTGCAGTACAGGCGCTGCACTCATCGCAATATGGCCGATAGGTATATAAACCGCTACGACGAAATCCCGCATTTACAAGCTCGCCATATAAATCAGCGTGGATCAAGTGGGAGGGCGTAGCTACCTGTGATCGAGCGGTTTTTCCCGGTAAATAGCTACAGGGATAGGGCGCTGTTGCGTAGAACTGAAGCTCGGTTAAGGGGAGTTCTTTTAATTGGGTCATAGCCAGTGACGCAAAATGTCTTTATCAAATTTCCAAGGAAGCTCTATATTAGTTTGCTTTAAGGCAGTTTGCAGGTGAGCTAAAAATTCATCTCGAGATATCGGTGTGCCACCTAGGGAATCGAGGTGGGCAGTCTCCTGCTGGCAGTCAATCATTTCAACTTGATGTTGTTCGCACCAGGCAGTGAGAGCAGCTAAGGCAATTTTGGATGCGTCGGTTTGATGGCTAAACATAGATTCTCCAAACACCATCGCACCAAACGCTACGCAATAAAGGCCGCCTATTAGTCGTCCATTCTGTTTGATTGCAATGCTGTGGGCGTGCCCTTGTTCATGGAGATTTGTATAGGCATCCATAATTTCATGGGTGATCCACGTGCCATCCTGATCATTTCTTCTGGTGGTTGCGCAAGAGCGAACAACTGCTCCAAAGTCTTCGTCAACGTAGATATTTTTCTGTGGATCGGATAAAAAATGCCTAATAGTTTTCTTAAGAGAATCATGGCATTTAAAGTTGCTAGGTTTTAATACCATTCTAGGGTTTGGTGACCACCATAAAACCGGCTGGTTTTCTGAATACCAGGGAAAGATTCCCATCTGGTATGCGCGAGCTAGTTGCCCCGGATATATACGTTCGCTAACCGCAATTAAGCCGGGAACGCTAGGATCGGGATCTGGACAATACATCGGATTAGGAAATTCATCCTGAGACCCTAACCAGTTGATATTGCTCATGAGTGCACAAAATTCAGATTTTTTCGGTTGGCAAGATATCTCGACTGCGAACACAAAACTCAAGTCCTGAATCAAAGACTCCTGCAGCGCGATCTGCAAAGAACCACTCTAGAGTTTGCTTGACTGTTGGAAAAGCAATTTCACCCCAGGGAATATCTTCCTCATTAAAGAGGACAACCTCTAAACTCTCTTCCCCAGCCTCAAAGCTTGGGCTGCTCATTGAGGCGAGGTAAAAGAGATGCACTTGTTCTGCATGTGGCACATTTAGAAGTGAGTAGAGTTGACCGATTTCTACTGTAGCACCCGCTTCCTCTTGTGTTTCTCTCGCTGCCCCGGTGCTGGTGCTCTCGCCAAGCTCCATAAATCCAGCAGGCAGAGTCCAAAAGCCATGACGTGGCTGTATGGCACGACGACACAATAAAACTTGATCACGATAGACTGGGATGCTGCCGACTACGTTACGTGGATTGAAGTAATGAATACTTCCGCAGGATTCACAAACATGACGTTCCCGCGAATCATCTGCAGGTATCTTGATGCTAATCGGCGCTGCGCAGTGCGAGCAAAACTTCATGCGGACTTTCTAAAAATGGGCGGGGATGAGGCCGCGTAGTGCATTGCTAAGCATAATCTCTTTTGCACCCCGGACGTCTTCAATAGTCAGGTTAGCTTCATGGGCATTCCATTGAGGGTCGCTTAATACGATTGACCTCATAACTCCCGGTAGAAGACCAGCTGAGATGGGTGGAGTAAGCCAGCGATCACCGGACTTGATAAAAATGCTACTTCTTCCGCCTTCAGTCACATAACCTTGTTCATTGATGAAAAGTGCATCGAAACCACCTAAGCCCTCCGCTAATTTCCACGCTTGGTCATAGAGATTGCGGCTGTTCACTTTATGTCTCAGCAGAATGTTACCCGAGTGCAAGATACCTTTTTTAGGATCAGGAAGAATGTCGCTAGCCCAAAAGATCTTTACTGAGCTTTGAATAGGGGTGATTGCAGCAATTTGACAGCTTGGTTTGCCAGCATGATCTAGATCTAATCGCAGTCGATATTCAGTGTCGCCGGTACATTTTTCGCAGCCAATCTCAACAGATTGAATGAGCTCTGTAACGGAGCAGGGAATGTGAAGAGCCAAAGCTGAATTCATTAAACGCGACAAATGAAGTTCAAGATGCTGAGCCTTGCCCTGACGAACCAAGATGGTCTCGAATAAACCTAACTCACTGGGTAACTTAGTGAGAAAGGCCGCTTTAATTTGGCACTCCTCCCATTCTTGATTGGCTTCGGAATCAATCGTAATGCCAGCACCAATACCCAAAGTAAATGGCGATGCATGTGTCTTTGTATCTTGATTAATCTCAAGCGTGCGGATGGGAACGCTAAATGCAAAGTCACCACTAGGATCAATCCAGCCCAGAGCGCCACAATAGTAGCCGCGATCTTGTGGCTCCAATTCTTGGATGATCTCCATGCTTCGCTTCTTGGGCGCGCCAGTGACAGAGCCACAGGGAAAGACGGCGTTCAGTACATCCTGTAATTGAATTCCAGGTTTCATCTCAGCCTGAACTGTGGATGTCATTTGTAGAACATCGCCGTACCTAGCAACCTCAAAGAGGTGTGGCACGGTCACAGTTCCGGGTAAAGACAGGCGACTTAGATCGTTGCGTAGCAAATCGACAATCATCACATTTTCTGCTTGATTCTTTGCGTCTGCTGATAAATGCTCAGCGGAATCACTTAATGCACTTGCAGTACCTTTCATCGGCATCGCTTTTAAGGTGTTGCCTTGCTTCTGTATAAATAACTCGGGTGATTGCGACAGAATGCAGCTGGAGTCTTCAGAAATAAATGCACCAAATCTTCCCGGCTGGCGGCTTCTTAATCGCGCATACAGTGCTAGCGGATCACCATAGGATTCACCGCTAATCCGAAAGGTGTGATTAATTTGATACGTATCACCACTACGAATGTATTCTTGAATAGCCTCAATATCAGACTTGAACTTCTCTTCATTAATAGAAACATGAAGATTGCTAACCCCCGCAACTTGAGAGTCGGAATCAAGTATCTCAACTCTTCCCTTAATGAATGCATCGACATCCTGCTTGCTTAGGCTCTCATAGGATCTAAATGACCATGCCTGAACCAGTGGATGTTGACGCTTTACGTCATCTCGGCGCCATTCAATTTTATGAAGATATAGACCCAATTCATAAGCAAATACTGCGACAACATATTCACCGCGAGTCAATGCTGCATTAATGCTCCGCAGACATTCATCTACTGCGGTGATTGTGTCTGAAGGACTGGGCTGGGGATGGACAGTCCAGCAATGCAGCGCCTGTTCATAAAGGCGGCTGCTCAGCTCAGTCTGAGTACTTTGAGCGTCATCTAGCAATATCATGCTATTGACCTTCAGGGCTCTAGCAAGAGGTGAAAATTACTTCAATACAGTCGCTGATTCAATCGTGACAGTCTTACTAGGTACATCCGCCATACGACCCATTTTCGGTGCAGATGCAAGCATGGTGGGAATCTTGCGAATGGCATCTATGGTTTGAGTTCCTGAAATGACTTTGCCAAATACTGTGTAGCCATTGCCCATCGCGTTTGGATAATTCAGACCTTCATTATCTTTAACGTTGATAAAGAACTGAGCTGTAGCAGAATCAGGATCTGAAGTGCGCGCCATGGCAATCGTATAAGTTTGGTTCTTAAGGCCATTTTGAGCTTCTGAAACTACTGGGGCATTGGTTGGTTTTTGAACTAGGTCAGGAGTAAAGCCGCCACCTTGAATCATGAAGCCGTCAATCACGCGGTGAAAAATGGTGCCGTTATAAAAACCGCTATTCACATAGTTTAAAAAATTGGTTGTGGTCTTCGGTGCCTTGACAGAGTCCAACTCAACAACAAAGTTACCCATGGTGGTTTTGAATTCGACCTTAGGCCCTGCAAAGCTTGCAGCGCTAGCAATCAGGCTGGTGACAATGAATAGAGAAGCAATTATTTTGCGCATAGTAGAAGGTCCTTAAAAATCGAATAAAAAAATAACTAATAACTGATTGTATTGCTCAAAGTCCAGATGGGACTTGGGCGGCATAGTGATATGCCGTCTCTTCAAACATGTTTGGCCTATCAAGATAATCTAGCACCCAATCAATGGTATCTACACCCCAAAAAGCATGGTCATTTACGATCAGGGTTGGCACCCCAAAGGCACCATCCAATTTTGCACGCTCGGTATTGCTGATGAGCTTTGCTTTAATCTCTGGGGAATCTGGCTTAGGCGTATCAGCCGATAAACCAAGGTGTAGGCAAAATTCTGGCCAAGATAAATTGGGATCTTTGCCTTCAACCCAAACATACTCAAATGCACGCTCAACCATTTCCCAATTCGCATTTTCCTGAACTAGTAAACGCTGTGCTGCCACTGTAAGAAAAGGGTGGTGTTCCGGAAAGCAAAATGGCAAACCCAGCTTTTCAGCAAGCCACACACAATATTGGTAGGTATGCGGGCGCTTTGCCTCAACTTCACCAGGGCCACGATTATCAGTTGCTCGAAAAAGGCCGCCAAGCAAAATAGGAACTGGTTCAATAGCTACGCGCTGATCAAGTCGATGGCGCTGCTTGATGTAAAAGTATGAAAACGGAGAAATGATGTCGTAATAAAAAGTCCCTTTAAGCGCTTTGGCGCTACTCTCGTCCTGATTCATTTCTTATTCGATCCCTCGTCTAACTTGCGTAAGAAGGCCATCTTTTCGGCAATCTGACTTTCTAAGCCTCGATCAACAGGCTCATACCAATGAGGCTCTGCCATTCCTTCTGGAAGATAGGACTCTCCTGCAGCATAGGCATGTGGCTCATCATGTGCATAGCGATATTCCTTACCATGGCCTAGCTCTTTCATGAGCTTGGTTGGGGCATTGCGTAAATGGTTAGGTACAGGCTTGCTTTGATCATTGGCAACATAGGCCCTTGCTGCGTTGAAAGCTTTATAGCTGGCATTACTCTTAGCGGCAACAGCTAAATAAACCACTGCTTGCCCAAGCGCTAGCTCTCCCTCGGGTGAGCCGAGCCTCTCAAAAGTCTGAGCTGCATCATTTGCTAGCTGCATTGCTCTTGGGTCGGCAAGACCGATATCCTCCCATGCCATGCGAATAATTCTTCTTGCAAGATAGCGTGGATCTGCTCCGCCATCGAGCATTCGGCAAAACCAATACAGTGCAGCATCCGGATTAGAGCCGCGCACTGATTTATGTAGAGCGGAAATCTGATCGTAAAAGTGGTCGCCCCCTTTATCAAATCGACGTGCTTGAATGGTCAAAGCATTTTCAATGAATTGCTGGTCTACCTTCTGGATATTCGAGTTCGGTGTCGTAACCGCATTACGTACTTGCTCCACTAAATTAAGCAATCTCCTAGCGTCACCATCTGCATGGGTAATCAGACTATCGATTGCTGCTGATTCAAATTGAATGCTCGGCAGAGCATATTCACGCGCTCTATCAAATAATTGCTTGAGCTCTACAGAGCTTAATGATTTAAGTACATAGACTTGTGCACGTGATAGCAGGGCAGAGTTAACTTCAAAGGACGGGTTTTCAGTGGTGGCGCCGATGAAGGTAAATAATCCAGATTCAACATGCGGTAATAAGGCATCTTGTTGGCTTTTATTAAAACGATGAATTTCATCAACAAACAAAATGGTTTGTCTGCCATATTGCGACATGCTTTGTTGGGCCTGCTCAATAGCCTCGCGAATTTCTTTTACACCGGCAAGAACGGCTGATATAGCTATAAATTCTCGATCAAAGGCTTTTGCTGAAAGTCTTGCTAGGGTAGTTTTACCAACACCTGGCGGCCCCCAAAGAATCATTGAATGCGGCTTGCCAGAAGCAAAGGCGAAATTGAGTGGTTTGCCTGAAGC
>NZ_NCJB01000333.1:0-2416 GCF_002282275.1 Polynucleobacter sp. 39-46-10
GGAGCTAGAAACAAATGTTTCAACTCCAGCTTCGATAACGTTGAACGGAATATCCAAAGCCCAGGCCGCACCAATAGCAGCTGCAAGGCTTAAGTGTGGAGACCATTCAAGAGATGACTCCTTCACAGCCGGAGGAATTGGAATCACCAACTTGTCTACCTTGCCTTGCTTGAGCGTAATTACAGATGGACTCACAATAATTGAGCGACCATCTTTTTCTTGGTGAGCAGTAACTACAGGAGAGTTCGACTCTTGAGAGAAGTACATCACTTCACCCTTACTGAGCTCGGCCATTTTGACAATCATTGGATCATCTGCATTTAATACGCTGGTGCCAGTAGGTAATACGACATCAACTTGGGTGCGCACTACATTAAATAATTGATCTTCTTCGCTGATGTTATGTTCAGGAAAGAGTTTGAGTGGATCAATATTGAGGGCGACCCCAACCTGGCATTGATCATATGCGAGACCCTCTAGTAATAAGGATGCATTGTCATTCTCAAGGACGGCAACTTCAATCGCTCTATTTTGAAGAGTGCGTCGTGCATTTTCCCAATGGGAAGAAGAGGTTTTTTTGATCAATCGGTTACCAAAGTACAGACCAAGATTGGTAGAGAGTCCAACATGCACATTAGTCAATCTAATAAAGTGGGCAACCATTTCAGCGACGATAGTTCTTCCGGAATTACCGCTAATACCAACGATTGGAATTCTGAAATCGTATCCTGGAGGAAAGAGATGATTTGCAATTTCTTCGCCGACAGGTTGTGGAGTGCCGCTGGCAGGTTTTAAGTGCATCAATAAGCCTGGACCTGCATTCACTTCAACAATGGCAGCGTTCTGTGACTCTAGTGGCTTACTAATATCTTGTGCAACGAGGTCAATTCCCGCAATTTCAAGTCCTACAACGCGTGCAGCCAAAGCTACTTGGTGGGCTACTTCAGGGTGAACTAAATCAGTCACATCAAATGCCACATTGCCATTACTTTGAATCAATACTTTTTGATCAACCGCCGGAATACTGTCACCAGTTAGTTTTTGGCGAGCCAGCTCTAGCTCAACTGCAGAATCGATCCGAACTGGGTTGAGAGGGCACTCTTCGGTCGTGCCACGTCGTGGATCAGAATTAATCTGAATTTGAATAAGTTCAAGCACAGTATGCTTGCCATCACCGGTGATCCAAACTGTTTCCCCTTTCGCGGCTGCCACTACTTTATTGCCGACTACTAACAAGCGATGTTCATCGCCAATGATGTGGCGCTCAACTAAAACCTCGCTACCTTCATTGATTGCTACAGCGTAGGCCGCTTCAATTTCTTGTTGGGTATAGAGGTTGATAAATACGCCACGGCCATGGTTGCCATCAATCGGCTTCACCACTACTGGTAAGCCAATATCTTGTGCGGCTTCCCAAGCATCATCAGGACTTGTGACAACTCTACCTTCAGGGATTGGAACCCCCGCGCTTGCGAGCAAGCTCTTAGTCAGATCTTTATCGCGCGAAATAGTTTCTGCGATGGCACTAGTTTGATCGGTTTCTGCTGTCCAAATACGTCGCTGCTTGGAGCCATATCCGAGTTGAACTAAGTTGCCACTAGACAGCCTGATGTAAGGAATTTCTCGAACAGTAGCAGCGTTGACAATGCAGGCTGTACTGGGGCCTAGGCAGAGATCGTCACTTAAATCACGAAGTTCTTCAATGATCTGCTCTCGTAGAGTAATGGCATCACCATTATCTTGAATGAGGGTGAGGAGGAGGTCACGCGCAAACTTAAACGCTTGCAATGTCACCGCTTCTTCAGTGGCACTCACAATGACTTTGTAAACGCCTCGGCGACCACCATCACGAGCTCTACCAAAGCCGCCTGCAATACCAGCTAAATTTTGCAGCTCAATGGTCAGATGCTCAAGAATGTGTCCAGGCCAGGTGCCTTCTTCAACACGTTTTAAAAACCCACCGGGTTCTCCGTAGCTGCAGCGATGTTCATGCAAGCTTGGAAGGCATTTGCAAAGACGATCGTAGAAACCGGGAATTAAGTCGGATGGATAGTCTTCTAGATCGCCAATATCGATCAAAACTTCAAGAGCAGGGTTGTAGCTCCACATATTGGGGCCACGCAGATGTCGGTGGCTCAGGATTTCAATGGTTTTATCTAGTAATTGGGGCATGTGTGGAATGGGGAAACTCAGCGCCGCATCGGAAGGTGAGGGCGGGGATGTCTCAGACTATCTCTCTGGTTCTAGTAATTGTTCAAAATCCACAAAATTAGCAAAAATACATAAAAAACACTATTTCGATAATTTAACGGCTTTCTAGCTCTGAAAGTTGACAGCATCATTAAATCTTAGAAACCTAGCTCCACTATACTTTTAGGACTAATGAAGCCAGACATTTCCCCATCCGTACCCTCTG
>NZ_NCJB01000334.1:0-2408 GCF_002282275.1 Polynucleobacter sp. 39-46-10
AAATGAACTGCTTGAACGCGGTCAAACGGTTTGTATCCTTGACTCAGCCCCCCACCCTGCATCAGCATGTTCTAGTCACGCTTACGCTATTGCTCATCCACACTTTGGTCGAGGCGCACCCCGTTTATTGCGCTTAACTCGCATTGCATTTCTAATGGCCGAAGCCCGCTGGGGTAAGTGCTGGAATCAACATGGCATCTTTCAACCAAATAAAAAAGATAAAGTTTTTAATCGGGATGATGTTGTAGGCTATTTGCAATCACTCAATCTTGACGAAGGTTTAGCGCAAGCTCTGTATGCAAATGAGGCAATGGAGGCTTGTGGAATTTCTCAAGATGGAATTTGGCTCCCCCGCGGTGCATCGTTGAATTTGTTTGAAGCAACTCAAGATGCATTGGCCCCCAATCCAAGATTGACTTGCCGCTGGAATGCTTCAGTAGCCCGATTGGAGAAAGCCCCTGTGGGCTGGCGATTGATCGACCCCCAGGGCATTACCATCATGACCGCCAACAAGGTCATTATTGCAGCAGCCTTAGAAACCAAAAATTTAGCTGGAAGTATCGACGTTCGACTTCCCTTGAGGCCGGTGCGTGGACAGCTGAGCATTTTTTCGATTGACGAAAAAAGTGCGTGGGCCCCAAAACTACCTCGTACCGCTATCTCGGGCGATGGCTATTGTTTGCCAGCCAAGAAATTACCCGATGGAAGTTACCAGTGGATAGTGGGCTCTAGCTTTGATGAAGGAGAGTCGGAGCTACACGATTGGGATACAAGTGATGACTTTAACCGCGAGCAGGCAAAGGGTTTATTGGATTATGAAGAGGGTGATGTTAGTCATCTTCACAAGTCAGGAAGTTTTGTCGGTGTGCGCTGTGTTGCAGGTGATCGCTTGCCGATTATTGGGGCGCTCACTCAACGCCCAGGGATATTTTTAGCAACAGCCCTGGGTTCAAGAGGAGTTTTATGGTCGGCCTTAGCTGCCAAGCTCATTACTGCTCAAGTGCTTGAAGACGACTTTGCTTTGCTGGCACGCTTAGGTTTTGCTGCAGACTTAGTAGCTGCGCTAGCACCCGCACGTTTCTTCGCTGGCGCTTTAGCAGCAGCACCAGCCTTAGGTGCTTTGGCTTCAAACTCAAAACCAATTTTGCCATCTGCGCCTAAAGCAAGATAAGCCTTAAAGCCGCGACCAGTACGGTTGGATTTGAAATTGGTTAGCAAATCTGTTTTGCCCTCTGCTAGCAATTTTTGAACTTGCTCCGCAGAAATTTCTTGTTGCAAAACTACTTTGCCCGTTTTGAAATCACATGATTTATTTGGCCCTGTGTTGTTCTCACAAAGATAGCGCATGCCATCTTCATACACAGCACCAGAGCACTTTGGACAAACACCCAAAGCCTGGCGGCCAGTAAAGTCGATTGATTCAGATTCATCCTCTTGCGTATTGCCAAAATCAAACTCAAGCTTAAAGCCTGCATTTGGATAATCGGCATCATCTTCAGGAATTTCGCTTAACTTAATAATTGCGGCAAATGGCCTACCCATCTTGCTGCGGAAACCTTGCAGTGGTCCAATGGTTTTTTCGCGAAGAAGCTCTTCTACCTCTGGATATTCAAACGCACGCCCACCCGGAGTTTTGCTAATCGTGAATCCGCATTTCTCACATGCAAAGCGACGATAGTTTTCTTTAACTGCGCCCTTACAGTGTGGGCAGGGTGTAGACATGGTCGCGTAGTCGCCTGGAATAGTATCGCTGTCATACTCCTTGGCGCGCTTGACGATGCGTTGCGTCATCTGTGCAATTTCTTGCATGAAGGTATCGCGATTCATTTCGCCACGTTCAATCAAGGAAAGTTTATTTTCCCAGCTGCCCGTGAGATCAGGGCGCGTTAATTCTTCCACATCTAGGCCGCGCAATAGCGTCATTAATTGGAATGCTTTAGCTGTAGGAATCAGCTCACGTGCTTCGCGAACCATATATTTTTCTGCTAGCAAGCCTTCAATAATCGCCGCACGGGTTGCGGGAGTTCCTAAACCCTTTTCAGCCATGGCTTCACGCATCTCATCATCATCGACCCATTTACCCGCACTTTCCATAGCGGATAGCAAGGTTGCCTCGGTATAGCGAGCAGGGGGTTTGGTTTTTAATGGGATGGCGGAGATAGATTCAGTTTGTACGGTTTCACCCTCTTGTACAGCCACCAACTCATCATCTGCTTGGTTGGATCGGCCATAGACAGTTAGCCAACCTGGGGATACTAGAACACGGCCTTCGGTTTTAAAGTGATGACCTGATGCTTCGGTAATACGAGTGGTGACGCGAAACTCGGCAGCAGGATAAAACACCGCCAAGAAACGACGAACAACCAAGTCGTACAGCTTTTGCTCGGGCTCACTCAGACTCTTTGGAG
>NZ_NCJB01000028.1:0-17461 GCF_002282275.1 Polynucleobacter sp. 39-46-10
TACTGAGAGTAGCGCCACCCCAGCAACAATTACCTTTGCTGACTTTGGCTTAGATCCAAAGATTCAAAAAGCGGTATCTGAGCAGGGTTACAACACCCCAACTCCGATTCAAGCGCAAGCCATTCCGCACGTATTGGCAGGCAGTGATTTGATGGGCGCGGCCCAAACGGGTACCGGTAAGACAGCCGCTTTTGTGTTGCCAATTATTCAAAAGATTCTGCGTCATGCGAGCAGCAGTGCCTCGCCTGCTCGTCATCCAATCCGTGCTTTGGTATTAACACCAACGCGTGAGTTGGCTGTTCAGGTTGCCGAGAACGCAGCGAGCTATTCTAAGCACACTGATTTACGTGCTGCCGTGGTTTACGGTGGCGTGGATATGAAAGAGCAAGTTGCCACATTGCGTGGTGGTGTCGAGATTTTGATTGCTACCCCAGGACGCTTGCTGGATCACATTGGCTCAAAGGTAGCCAATCTCTCTCAAGTAGAAATTCTGGTGTTAGATGAAGCGGACCGTATGCTCGATATGGGCTTCTTGCCTGACTTACAGCGCATCATTGATTTGATTCCAGCGCAGCGCCAAACACTCTTGTTCTCAGCCACGTTCTCGCCTGAGATTAAAAAGTTAGCGCAGAGTTATTTGCGTACTCCAGTTACTGTGGAGGTGGCACGTCAAAACGCTGCGGCAGATACGGTGAAGCAAGTAGTGCATATGGTGTCTAGTGCCGACAAGCAACGCGCGATTGTGAAAGTGCTTGAAGCGCGTACTCGTCAAGGCTTATCTCGTCAGTGCATCATTTTTACTAATAGCCGTTTAGGTTGTGCTCGATTAGCGCGTTCATTAGAGCGTGATGGCATTAAAGCGGGCGCGATTCATGGAGACAAGAGTCAGGGTGAGCGCACTCTTACTTTAGATGCATTTAAGTCTGGAGCGATTGAAGCCTTAGTTGCAACTGACGTAGCTGCTCGCGGTTTAGATATTCCGTCAATGCCTTGTGTGATTAATCACGAGTTGCCGTTTAATGCCGAAGACTTCATTCACCGCATCGGTCGTACGGGTCGTGCAGGTAGTAAGGGCGATGCGATTGCATTGGTCGATGCCAGTGAAAAACGTTTGCTCGACGATATTGAAAAGTTGATGAAGCGGAAGTTAGATATTCAGCCATTGCCTGAGGGCGCTCCTAGCTTTAGTCCAGCGCCTAGTAGAAGCTCCTCGAGATCAGATGCTCCAGCAAAAATGTCAGACCCATTTTTCTATAAACCTTATGAGCCTAGCGCTGTGACACAGTCGAACACTAGTACCTCAAATAGTGATGAGAAAAAAGTCGGTATCACGCCTGCAAGACCAGCTGTCGGCGCTTTGCTCGGCGGCTTTAAGAAGAAATAATTTTTCTATCCCAAGCCTGAGTGGCTGCTAAGAGCCACTCAGCGATCGAAATCTCTTTTCCACTCGGAAGATCTCTCAGTCCTAAATGCTCTGCAGCTTTACGTAATTCTTGTAAAGCTTGCTGCGCATTATCAGTATGAATAGCGCTCGCTAAAGTTTGCTTGCTGAGCTTTTCGCCATGCTCATCCAGTACTAAGGGTAAATGCAAGTAGTTCGGGGTTGTATACCCTAAAACGTGTTGAAGATGAATTTGTCGTGCCGTGTTGCTCAGTAAATCTACGCCACGCACAATGTGAGTAATTCCTTGTTCTGCATCATCTACTACTACCGCGAGTTGATAGGTGAATACGCCATCTCGACGACGCAGTACAAAATCTCCCACTTCTCGATTGAGATCCTGACTTTGATTGCCCAGTGCCAGATCTTCAAAATGAAGGCTGAGGCCTGGGGGAAGGGTAAGTCTCCAAGCTACCCCATCCAAGAGGACGCTTTCATCCTTGTATGCGGGGATTTCTTGGGGACGGCAGGTGCCCGGGTAAACCATTTCTTGATTGCGGGCGGTAATCACGCCTTGAGCTTCTAGAGCGCTTGCGATGCTTTGTCGGGAACAGGTGCAGGGATAGACGGTTTGGAGCCCATTTAAGCGCTCTAGAGCTTGTTTATAGCGATCTTGGTGCTTGGATTGCCATGTGGGCTCCTCATCCCAGCTAAGCCCGCAGGCAAGCAATTGACGCATGATTTCTTGGTCAGCTCCCGGAATGCAGCGGGGGGTGTCTAAATCCTCAATTCGGAGTAGCCATTTCCCTTGATTTTTTCGGGCATCTAACCAGCTTCCCAGGGCCGCAACGAGCGATCCCGCATGCAGCGGGCCAGTAGGCGAGGGGGCAAATCGCCCGCGATAGCCGTCGGCTGGGGGTGAGGGGTTTTTCAAGTTCGGCACAGCTAAAATGATCTCATGGCTTCACCCCGTTTTGTTCATCTGCGCGTCCATTCCGAGTTTTCAATTACGGATGGCGTCGTTCGCATTGATGATGCGGTAGCCGCGGCTGAAAAAGATGGCATGGGAGCCTTAGCGCTCACCGATTTAAGCAATTTATTTGGTTTAGTCCGGTTTTATAGTGCTGCACGTTCTGGCGGAATTAAGCCAATTGCGGGCGCGGATGTTTGGGTGAGTAATCCTCAGGACCCGGATCAGCCCTACCGTTTATTGCTCTTAGTTCAAAACCACTCTGGTTATCTCAACCTGTGTCAGTTGCTGAGTAAGGCTTCCCTAGAAAACCAGACGCGTGGTCGTGCCGAAGTAGATCCCAAATGGTTTAGTGAGCCCGCTTCTAAAGCTGAAGATAAAGCAGCAAAAAGAACTTTGGCTTATGGATTGATTGCACTTTCTGGTGGACGTTGGGGTGATGTTGGTACTGCGCTTTTAGCTGGTCAAGAAGACCAAGCTAAAGACGCTGCCAAGCATTGGGCAAAATTATTTCCGAATGCTTTTTACATTGAAGTACAACGTGGCGGTCATCCCCAGGATGAAAAGCAGCTTCAGCTTGCCTGTCATCTTGCTAGTGAATTGGGTCTACCCATCGTTGCTACGCACCCAGTGCAATTTATGCAACGCAGTGATTTCACGGCCCATGAGGCGCGTGTTTGTATTGCTGAGGGTGAGCTCTTAGGTAATCCCCGTCGCACCAAAAAATTTAATGAAGAGCAGTATTTCTTATCTCAAGAGGAGATGGAAAAGCGCTTTGCAGATTTACCTGTTGCACTCGCTAATTCAGTAGAGATTGCGAAACGTTGCAATCTCTCGTTGACCTTAGGTCAGCCACGCTTGCCGGATTTCCCAACGCCACCTGGCATTACGCTCGACGATTATTTATTGCAGCAATCGGAAATTGGTTTGAAGCGCCATATGGAGCGCAACTTTCCGGATCCAGAAGAGCGCGCCAAGGAAGAAGCGCGTTATCACGAGCGCCTTGTCTTTGAGGTAAAGACGATTGCTCAAATGGGTTTCCCAGGCTACTTCCTGATTGTTGCTGACTTCATTAACTGGGCAAAAAACAATGGCGTACCAGTGGGCCCTGGTCGTGGATCTGGTGCTGGCTCTTTGGTTGCTTACTCACTCGGCATTACTGATCTAGATCCATTGCGCTACAACTTGCTCTTTGAGCGCTTCTTAAATCCTGAGCGGGTATCGATGCCCGACTTCGATATCGACTTCTGTCAGCATGGGCGCGATCGTGTCATTCAGTACGTAAAGGATAAATACGGAAAAGATGCGGTCAGTCAAATCGCTACCTTTGGAACCATGGCTGCCAGAGCGGCGATTCGTGACGTTGGTCGTGTGCTGGAGCAAGGCTATAACTTCGTTGATGGTATTGCTAAGTTGATTCCGAATAAGCCAGGTCAGTACATGACTATTGAAATGGCGAAGAAGGAAGAGAAGCAGTTAGGTGAGCGCGAAAAGAATGAAGATGAAGTGCGCCAACTTTTATCTTTGGCACAGCAGTTAGAGGGCATGACCCGCAACGTCGGTATGCATGCAGGTGGTGTGTTGATTGCCCCTGGCCGTTTAACCGATTTTTGCCCGCTCTACACGCAAGAAGCAAAAGACTCTAAAGATCAAGAGAGTGGCTCCGTCATTAGTCAGTTTGATAAAGATGACGTTGAGGCAATCGGCTTAGTAAAGTTCGACTTCTTGGGTCTAACAACGCTGACGATTTTGGCGGCTGCTGAAAAATGGATTAAGACATTACATGCCGATCGTAAGGACTGGAATATCGGTGAGATTCCACTCGATGATGAAAAAGCCTTTGAAGTTTTAAAGAATGCCAATACGGTTGCGGTCTTCCAGCTAGAAAGTCGTGGCATGCAAGGCATGCTTCGTGAAGCCAAGCCTGACCGCTTCGAAGACATTATTGCGCTCGTCGCACTTTACCGTCCGGGCCCAATGGACTTGATCCCGGACTTCATTGAGCGTAAGCATGGCCGTCAAAAAGTAGAGTATCCAGATCCACGGATTGAACCCGTTCTGCAAGAGACCTATGGCATCATGGTCTATCAAGAGCAGGTGATGCAGATGGCGCAGATGATCGGCGGCTACTCACTCGGTGGCGCCGATATGTTACGTCGTGCGATGGGTAAGAAGAAGCCTGAAGAGATGGCGCAGCATCGCAAGATTTTTAGTGATGGTGCAAAAGCTGGTGGTATTACTGAGGGTAAGGCCAACGAGATATATGATTTGATGGAGCGCTTTGCTGGCTATGGATTTAATAAATCCCATGCTGCTGCCTATGCGCTCTTGGCCTATCAAACTGCTTGGTTAAAAGCCTACTACCCCGCTGAATTTATGGCGGCCAACTTATCACTCGCAATGGATGACACCGATAAGGTGAAGATTCTGTACGACGATTGTTTGGCAAATAATATTCGCGTGTTCTCACCAGACATTAATACTGGTGTTTATGTGTTCACACCTTTGCGTGCACCAGATGCTACTCCCGATTCTCCAATTAGCCATATTCGTTATGGTTTAGGAGCGGTTCGGGGTACTGGTGAGGCAGCTATTGAAGTGATTGTGAAAGCGCGTGAGTCGGGCGGCCCATTTAAGGATTTATTTGATTTCTGTGCACGCGTTGATCGTAGGCAGGTGAACCGTCGAGCCATTGAGGCTTTGATGCGTGCTGGCTCCTTTGATAGCTTATATAAGGATTCCATTCCTGCTGGCGGCAATCCTTACGATATTCGATCAACTCTATTGGCTTCTCTTGCGCGCGCAATTGAAGCCGCTGAACAAGCAGAGGCTTCCGTCAATCAAGTGAGCTTGTTTGAGGTAGCGGGAGAAGAGGATCGCCACTTACCTGAGTTGGTGCGCGAACCAGTCTGGTCTGAAAAGAAGCGCCTTCAGGACGAGAAAAGCTCTCTAGGTCTTTGTCTCACTGGTCATATGTTTGATGCCTACCGCGACGAGACGGCGCACTTCATTCGCCAACCTTTGGTTAAAGTGACAGAAGGTAAGGATCAGTTGATTGCAGGGATTATTACTTCCGCTCGAATGCTGACTGGTCAACGCGGTCGCATGATGATAGCGACGATTGATGATGGAACTGCTGCCATTGAGGTGACACTCTATAGTGAAGTCTTTGAGCCGAATCGTTCTTGGCTCAAAGAAGATGAGTTGCTAGTAGCTAAAGTTAACGTTACTCCCGATAAGTTTTCTGGTGGGGTACGTATCGTCTCAGAAGCCGTAATGGATATCACCGGTGCTCGCATGCGATTTGCACGTAACGTTCATCTAGCTATCGATTCAGCAATTGATCTCAAATCCTTACGCAGCCAAATTGGCCCCTACTTAATGAGTAATCGAGTGCGAGATCCTAAGTTGGGGCCTGCAGCAGCCTCTATGCCAAGTGCTAGCGAAGGCTTGAAGGGCTTAATGCTCACAGCTGCAGTCACTACTAGCGGCGGAGCTTGCCTGATGCAGTTCCCAGAAGAATTACGTATCTATCCAGATGATGCGTGCTTGCATAGCTTAAATCAAATATTGGCAGCTAAGCAATCCAACACTGTTCAGGTTCAGTACCACTAATCTAACGCGATTAAATCAGCATTACCAAAACTACCTAGTTGCTTATCTATTTGTGGCGGCTTGAAGCGCTTTGATTACTTGAATTGGATCTAGTTGGTCCAAACACTCACTCTTGCTATTTGCGCGATCTTCGCAGCCTGCTTTACGGCAGGGGACGCACTCACCAGGTCCTTGCAAAATCGTGACATTACCAACCGTCTGAGAGCGGGATCTCAATTGATAGGGCTGTTCACCAATAAAACCATTAGGCCAAGGCCCAAAGTTGGTGGGTGGTGTCGGGCCAAACAAGGCAATAGTTGGTGTATTGCATGCGGCTGCTAAGTGTGTGATGGAAGTATCTACGCCGACATACGCAATTGCTCCACGAATCAGCGTTCCCGCTTGCGGGATAGTGAGTAGGCCTGCGGCATCAACAATATGTTTACGGGTTTCTTCATCAAGTAATGAAAGAATATCTTGATTGAGTTGCAGATCTTGCTGGGCCGGGGATGCGCTCAGCACAACTTGCCAACCTTGTTTCGTAATCCATGTCAGCAATGTTTGCCAATAGGCAAGTGGCCAACGCTTATAAGCGGTTAAGGGTCCGGGGTGCACCACTACATAAGGCGAGTGAAGTTGTCCAGCAATACTTGGGGTAATCGGATCACCAGCAGGAGCCGTTACCGAGATTGGTTTCTTAAATACTTCCAGCGGATTTTTGTAGAAGATCTCGAGTAGGCGAAGCTTTTCAGTAATGACATGTTGCGCAAAATAATCTACATCAACAGTATGCAAGCTGATGGCCTTTTTCCAGGCATTTTGTTTATCACTCTTACTTTTCTTAGCTTTGTCTTGCTCAGTGAGACCTTGAGGATGGCCACCTAGAACGCCCACGCGGTGATAAGCTGCTGCTAGACCATAGAAATAGGCGCGATCACTAGGTTGAGTGACCACAGCGAGGTCATAACGTTGAAAGAGTTTGAAGAATAAGGAGAGATATTCTTTGAGTCTAGGGCGGTCTGAGGTTTCAACTGTTTTAGCTATATCAGGATTGCCTTTGAGCATCTCGAGCTTGCCGCGGTAGCCCAAAAAGTGAAACTCAGCATAAGGCCATAGCTCGCGCGCTTGTGAAATTAGCGGTGTAGTGACCAGGACGTCACCAATTTGGCGAGTCGCAATAAATAAAACTTTTTTCGGCTTTAGTGCTGAGAATGCAGTCATGGGGCTAATGTAACTCAATCCTACTTAGCTTTAGCCAGAATTTTTTCACGGACGCGACGCGCATTTTCTGCTGCATTCGATTGATCATTGATGCGGTGGTAGAGATGTAGTACTTCAGTTGCCCAGGATCCAGATTTACGAATCAAGCCCCGGTTTTGTAGTCTGAAAACAAAATCCGCATCTTCATGTCCCCAGCCAGTCATGGTTTCATCAAAGCCACCAATAGCTTGGGCATCCGATCTCCAGCAGGCCATATTGCAGCCTTTGATACGGCGCCAAACAAATTTCTTATAGTTGCGCCAGGCGCCATCACCAAGTTTGATTTTGAGAGGCCAATACTTATTGATGCCGCCGGATAATCGATAACTTAATAAGTTGCCAGTGAATTTCTTAAAGTCCCAATGGGACCATGAGAGTAATTTTTTGCTAAGCTCATTATTAAGCAAGACACGGCTGCCGGTTACCAAGCGTTGCGCCTGAGATAGGATTCGATGCTGGGCGATAAAGTCTGGCTGTACAAGACAGTCGCCATCTAAAAATACGAGATAGTCACCGCGCGCTGCCTCAATTGCTTGGTTGAGAATGCGGGTCTTACGAAAGCCTTGATCCTCTTGCCAAAGATGTGTGATGGTTACCGGGAAATGGTTCTGAGTTTCCCTGATGAGGTCTTTGGTATCCGAGGTGGAGCCATCATCAGCAATGATGATTTCAAAATCTAAATCTGTTTGAGTGCTGAGTGACTCAAGGCATAACTTGAGGGCCTGTGGCCAGTTATAGGTCGCCAGAAGAACGGAGATCATTTGCCGAGAGAATTATTGGAGCTTGCTTCTTGGTGCAATTGCCATAACTTCATGTAGCGATAGTAAGTCCCTTGCCCGTTAGAAATTGCCAAAGCAAAGCCCTGGGGACCGTCCAAGAAACCAAGGCGTATGAAGTAGGTTCGAGTAAAGGCCCAGATGCCATGAAGTACTGCTTTTAATGGGCTACTCTTTTTCCCTTTAGAAAATGCCTGCTCTGCTGATGCAGTTGAGTAGCGATCTAATTTTTGCAGCACTTGTGAGTAGTTCATGAAGCTGTAGTGCAACATGGGGTTCTCCAGCTTTGCTACTTGCCCATTCGGAATCAGTCGTTCATGAACCAGATCATCTGAGAAGCAGGCAGTGCCACGCCTAAATAATCGATCCACATAATCGGGGCTCCAGCCGGAATGGCGAATAAAGCGTCCGCAATACCAAGATAGGCGTGGAATGGCAAAACAGCCAACATGCGCTGAATGATGGATGGCCGTCAAAATTTCACTTCTGAGGGCAGGAGTTAATCGCTCATCCGCATCCAAGGAGAGTACCCAGTCACCAGTGGCTAAGTCTAAGGCACGGTTCTTTTGAGGTCCAAATCCAGGCCAATCAGCAGGTTGGCTAATAAGGGCGCCATGGTTTTTGGCGATTTCTAGGGTGCTATCGGTGCTATTGGTGTCGACCACCACGATTTGCTGGGCAATCCCCCCTAGGGAGTCCAAACAATCGGCCAAATTGGCTTCTTCATTGCGAGTGATGAGTATGACGGATAAGGTGGGCATAATTCATTATATGAATGCTCAAGACCGTACCGCCCTAAATCGCTTAATTCAGTATCTCAAGCCCCATATTTGGATGATTATTGGGTCTTTGTTGGCCATGGCTCTGGTTGCTGGGGCTGAAACCTCTATTCCCGCTCTAATGAAGCCGTTACTAGATCGTGGCTTTACTGGACAGCTCAATAGCAAGCTTTGGCAGGTGCCGGTTTTCTTGGTGGGTTTGGCCCTTGTTCGTAGCTTGGCCCAGTTTTTATCAAACTATTTACTGACTCGCGTTATTAATTCTGTCTTGCTTAAGTTGCGTCAGCAGATGTTTCAAACGCTGCTAAATGCATCAACTACTTTTTTTCAGAAGAACTCCGCATCCAATTTAATCAACGCAGTTGTTTTTGAGGTAAATAATGTACTTTCCATTATGGGCGGGATGTTGATTAGCTTGGTACGAGATTCGCTCACCGTGGTTGGCTTAATTGGCTATCTGATTTATTTGAATTGGCAGTTGACGCTAGTCGTGTTGGTGATCTTCCCCATCATCGCCTTCATCATGAGCAAGATTAATAAGCGTCTGCGATCCTTGAATCGCGAGCAGCAGATACTTACTAGTGAGCTCGCTTATATTGTTGAAGAATCTGCAGCCGGGTACAAGATCGTGAAGGTACATGGTGCTGAAGAGTATGAGATGCGCCGTTTTATGGAAAAAGCCGAACGTCTTCGTCAATTTGCCTTAAAGTCGGCAGTAGCTGGAGGCTTAAATCAGCCGATTACTCAGCTGATTGCTTCCATGGCGCTATCGATTGTCTTGGTAATTGCATTGATGCAGTCAGCCTCCGAAGGAACTACAGTGGGCGGCTTTGCTGCTTTTATTACCGCCATGATGTTGGTGATTTCGCCAATTAAACATTTGGCTGATATTAATCAGCCCTTGCAGCGCGGCTTAACTGCAGCGGAAATGATTTTCTCTCTCATGGATCAACCCTTTGAAGAGGACGAGTCCCGCAAGGAAAATATGAAGTCCTTGGACAAGGCTAAAGGTGGAATTCGATTTGAAGACGTCGGCTTCTCCTATCAGCAAGAAGCTGGGCGCAAAGATGCTCTCACTGGTGTGAATTTAAATATCAAGCCTGGAGAAGTGGTGGCCTTTGTCGGCCCATCTGGGGGTGGTAAATCTACTCTGGTGAATTTATTGCCGCGCTTCTTTAAGCCAACTAATGGCCAAATTTTCTTGGACGATATTCCGCTCGAGGACATTGTTCTTGCAGATTTGCGCAAGCAAATTGCTTTTGTAAGTCAGGATGTCATTTTATTTAATGACAGCATTGCGGCAAACGTAGCCTATGGTGCTGTGGGCCAAGAGGGTATTGATCGTGGACGCGTGATGGAGGCGCTTGAGGCGGCGAACTTATCAGCACTCATGAAAGAAATGCCCGAAGGAATTGATACTCAAATTGGTGATAACGGCAATCGTTTATCAGGCGGGCAACGTCAGCGTTTAGCTATCGCGAGAGCTATCTATAAAGACGCACCTATTCTGATTTTGGATGAAGCAACTTCGGCGCTCGATTCTGAATCCGAGCGTCAAGTGCAAGATGCTTTAGAGCGATTAATGGCCGGTAGAACCACTTTGGTTATCGCACATCGCTTATCAACTATTGAGCATGCTGATCGGATTGTGGTGCTAGAACATGGTCATGTGATTGAGAACGGCTCACACGAAGAATTGATTGCTAAAGACGGCTTGTACGCCAATCTGCATCGCATCCAGTTTTCAAACGCGTAATCAATGATTAGCTGAGAACAATATCGTACTGCTCTTGGCGAAAGCTACCCTCAGCCTGAAGTTTGATCGGCTTGCTAATAAAGTCACCCAACTGTGCCAAGAATTGATTTTCTTCTTCTAGGAAGAGATCGATTACATCGGGCGCAGCAACAATCCTAAATTCACGGGGATTAAATTGGCGATGCTCTCGCACAATCTCGCGCAATATCTCGTAACAAATGGTTTGCGCTGTCTTGACCTCGCCTTTGCCCTGGCAGGTAGCGCAAGGTTCACAAGTAATGTGGGCAAGGGATTCGCGCGTACGTTTGCGCGTCATTTCTACCAAGCCTAGCGAGGAAAATTCGCTCACTGAAGTGCGGGCATGATCGCGTTCTAAATTGCGATTGAGTTCATGCAGCACTGACTCTTGATGATCTTTGCTTAGCATGTCAATAAAGTCAATGATGATGATGCCGCCGAGATTGCGTAAGCGTAATTGACGGGCTATCGCCTGAGCAGCTTCAAGATTAGTTTTAAAGACGGTGTCGTCGAGATTGCGTGCGCCAACATAACTTCCAGTATTGACATCAATCGTAGTCATCGACTCTGTTTGGTCAATCATCAAGTAGCCGCCTGACTTGAGATCAACTCTTCTGCCAAGCGCTTTGTTGATTTCAGCATCTACATCAAACAAGTCAAACAGGGCGCGCTCGCCACGATGAAGTGTGAGCTTGTCAAGGAGATTGGGCATGTAGAGCGTAGCGAAGCCCTTCAACTTTTCAAAGTTCTCCGCTGAATCAACTCGAATTTGGGTGGTTTCTTCGCCTGCAACGTCACGCAATACACGTTCAGCTAAGCTGAGATCCTGATAAAGCAGGTTGGGAGCAGCTTTATGGTTCACGGCTGCGCGGATTCTCTCCCAGGTCGTACGCAGGTAATGCATGTCGTGCTCTAGCTCAGTATCGCTGGCATCTTGTGCGCTGGTGCGCACGATAATTCCACCTTTTTCATCTGCAGGCATCAGCCCCGCAAGGCGTGCCTTGATGGCTTCTCGTTCCTCGGGTTGATCAATTCTTTGGGATACGCCAATATATTTTTCGGTGGCCGCATCCGTTCCGGCTGGTGGCAGGTAAACCAAATTGCGGCCAGCAATACTCAATTGAGTTGTGAGGCGCGCACCTTTAGTTCCCAGTGGATCCTTGAGGACTTGTACTAAAACATTTTGACCCTCAAAGAGCAACTTTTCAATTTGTGCTTGCGGGTTGTTTTGCGTGATATCAGCGACGTGCATAAATGCAGTGCGCTCTAGGCCGATCTCAATGAAAGCGGATTGCATGCCAGGTAGAACGCGTACGACTTTGGCTAAATAGATATTGCCAACGATGCCGCGTTGACGCGTGCGCTCAATCTGAAGCTCTTGAACCGCGCCCTGCTGAATTAATGCCACCCGTGTTTCTTGGGGGGTAATATTGATCAGAATTTCTTCATTCATATGCGGGCAACTTTAGCAAAATCTAATAATTGGTTAACTTCGAAAATAGGTAATCCCATGATACCGCTATAGCTACCTTTAATTGAGGGGATAAATGCCCCTCCAAGACCTTGAATGCCATACGCACCAGCTTTGCCAAAAGGTTCACCACTCTGAATGTAATTATCAATTTGTGATGCGGTGAGTTGGGCAAATTCCACCTCAGATACTTGAACCAAGCAAAGAGGGTTATTTATAGGGTCGATCATCATTACAACCGCGGTAAGCACTTCATGCACTTGACCGCTCAGCATTTCAAGAATACGTGCAGCGTCGGCAGCATCAGAGGGTTTGCCGAGGATTTCACCGGCCGGGCTACCAGGGAGGCTCACGGTGGTATCTGCGCACAAAATCGGGGCCCAAGGTTTACCGCTGTTTTGCCATCTTGCTAATGCAATGGCGCTTTTGGCAAAGGTGACACGCTCAACATATTCACGCGCTGTTTCATTGGAGAGGGGCTCTTCAAGGGTTTCCGTATCTTCCCCTGGTGCCGCAATCAGCATCTCAAATTCGACGCCAATCTGTTTGAGTAACTCTTGGCGCCGTGGACTTTGTGAGGCAAGGTAAATATAAGAAAACATGAATGACTTACTCGCGGTGATAAGGGTGGCCTTGCAAAATAGTCCAAGCTCGATAGAGTTGCTCAACCAGTAAGACTCTTGCCATGGCATGGGGTAGCGTTAGACTTGAGAGCCGCCACATCGCCTGAGCACCTTCTTTGAGGCTAGGATCGAGCCCATCGGCACCACCAATCAAGAAGGTGATGTCAAAACCATCCTGTCGCCAGTTTGCTAACTGGGTAGCTAGATTTTGAGTGGTTTGATCTTTACCGCGCTCATCAAGTGCAATGACGCGAGAGCCTTTCGGAATAGCGGCAGCAATTTTGATAGCTTCTTTGGCTGGACTGAGGTCGGGTTTGATCTCTTTGATTTCAATACTGCAATCTGCGGGCATGCGCTTAATGTAATCATGGGTTGCAGTTGCAACCCATTCTGGCATTTTGTGACCAACAGAAACAATCGTTAAACGCATTGCTAAGACATTACTCTTCGTCGTTGGGTTCGCTTGCCTTGACAAGCCCCTTGTCTGCTGCTAATTTGACGCGAACAGGCTTAGCGCCCCACATTCCTTCTAATTGGTAGTAAGCACGCAGTGCAGGTTGCAGAATGTGAACCACGATATCGCCGCAATCAACAAGCACCCATTCACCAGTCTCCAGGCCTTCGACGGAAATGACTTCACCACCTTTGGCGTTGACTGCCTCTTTAACCGACATGGCTAAAGATCTTGTCTGACGGTTAGAGGTGCCTGTAGCAATAATGACGCGATCAAATAGCTCGCTGAGTTTAGTTGTGTCATAAACGCGAATATCTTGCGCCTTGACATCTTCAAGGGCGTCGATCACGACGCGTTGTAATTTAGTTAAGTCCATAGTTTCTTTAGTATTTTTCTGAGATTTTTGAATATAGGGGTGATCTTAGCCTGATTATTTGTACAGACCTAGATTTGTAATGATTTCTAAAGCGTGAGACGGAATGTGCTCGGAAGCAATATCGCTACGAGAGGGGCTTTTAAGCTGATTTCGAAGCTCGGTGGATGAAAGGTCTACTGAAAGACTGTTATCTACGTAGATGCGGCCAAATGGGCTTTTTTCAAGAGTATCTACATCAATACATTGATACTCTTCTAATAAGGTTTCGATTTCGGCACTCATTTTCCCGGAAAGTTCATGGTGGGGCCTAGTGGCAACTGCAAAATTCACAAAGCCCAGCAATTGATCCCAAGAGTTCCAGGTGGGGAGGTTGAGAAGGGAATCGGCTCCCATTAGCCAAGTCAAGCTGACATCAGGCCCAAAACGTTCTCTCAGGGCTTTTGCAGTATCGATCGCATAGCTTGGGCCTGCCCGATCAATTTCGATGCGATCGATCCCAATTTGAGTTGGTATTTGCAAATACAGAAATGCTCTCGCTAGATCAATCCCAGCAGCTTCAGTCAGTTGCAGGCGGATTTGCGCAGGGGTTATGCCAGAGTCCTTTTGCCAAGGCTCACCACTAGGGATGAGAAGTAGGGCGTCGAGATGCAAGACTTTTGCAAAATGGGTGGCCAATTTGAGGTGGCCAAGATGTGGCGGGTCAAATGTACCGCCTAGGATGCCAATCTTCTTTGGAGTATCCAAATTTGCTGAGCTCAAGTTAGGCTAGCCAGTCACGCGGCTTGAGGTAGTGGTTGTACAGCTTTGCTTCAGGAGTGCCCGGCTTTGGTTGCCAGTTGTACCACCACTGAACTACCGGAGGCATAGACATCAGAATAGATTCTGTACGCCCACCGGAGTGTAGGCCAAAAATAGTGCCACGGTCGAATATTAAGTTGTACTCCACATAGCGACCGCGACGGTATTCTTGAAACGCTTTTTCTTCAGCGGTAAAGCTGTCTTTGTAGCGACGCTCCACAATCGGTAGGTAAGCATCAATAAAGGCATCGCCAACAGCGCGTGTCATCGCAAAGCTTTGTTCAAAACCAAGATCATTAAAGTCATCAAAGAAGACGCCACCAATGCCACGGGGCTCTTCACGATGCTTGAGATAAAAATATTCATCACACCATTTTTTAAAGCGCGGATAGAGCTCATCACCAAATGGATCCAAAGCATCTTTGGCTGTTTGATGAAAGTGTTTGCAATCTTCGTCAACGCCGTAATAGGGTGTGAGATCAAAGCCGCCCCCAAACCACCAGATTGGCTCTTTATCCGGAGCTTGTGCAATAAAGCAGCGCACATTCATATGGGTGGTGGGTACCTTAGGATTATTTGGATGAAAGACCAGCGAAACACCCATCGCTTCGAAGCTACGCCCCGCAAGCTCTGGACGATGATGGGATGCGGATGGAGGCATTTGATCGCCACGAACGTGTGAGAATCCCACGCCACCTTTTTCTAAAATATTTCCACCATCCAAAATGCAGGTGCGTCCATAACCTTTTAACTTGCTGTCTTCCGGTTTTTCCCAAGCATCCGCTATAAAAGCTTTGCCATCGAGTGCACTCATTGCAGTTGTTATGCGATCTTGCAGTCCTAAAAAGTAATTTTTTAATTCTGCAATATTGATTTGAGTATGTTCAGCTGATGACAAGGTTTAAAGATCTTTATGTTGGGATGGATGAATGGGTTGAATTACTTCACTGCGCGATAGCCAATATCTTTGCGATATTGCATGCCATCAAATTGGATCTTGGCAATAACGTCGTATGCTTTTTGTTGTGCACCACGAACAGTGTCGGATAGGCCCACTACGCACATGACGCGACCACCTGAGGTGAGTAGCTTGCCATCTTGTAACTTGGTACCAGCATGAAAGGTTATTTGATCTTCAGTATCAACGGGAATGCCGGTGATTACATCGCCATTGCGCGGAGTATCCGGATAGTTATGAGCTGCAAGTACTACGCCTAATGCAGTGCGACGATCCCAATCCAGCTCCACTTCATTTAAGGTGCCATCAACCGCGTGATCCAATGTATTGACTAAATCACTGCGCAGGCGCGCCATGATCGGTTGCGTTTCTGGATCACCCATGCGGCAGTTAAATTCCAAAGTCTTAATCTTGCCGTCAGGGGAAATCATGAGGCCGGCATAAAGGAAGCCTGTATATGGAATGCCATCAGCTTCCATGCCCTTGACTGTAGGCATGATGACTTCACGTAAGGCGCGTGCATGAATTTCCGGAGTGACAACTGGAGCAGGGGAGTACGCACCCATGCCACCAGTGTTGGGGCCTTGATCGGCATCGAGTAAGCGTTTGTGATCTTGGCTAGTAGCTAAAGCTAAAACATGCTTGCCGTCCACGAGCACGATGAAGCTGGCTTCTTCACCAGTCAGGAATTCTTCAATGACTACGCGGGCGCCCGCATTGCCCAGCTTGTTGTCGGCAAGCATCATGTCGACTGCTGCATGAGCTTCTGCCAAATCCATTGCCACAACCACGCCTTTGCCGGCAGCTAAACCGTCGGCTTTGATCACAATGGGCGCGCCTTTAGCGTCAATGTAAGCATGCGCCTCTAATGCATTTGAAAAGGTCTGGTACTCCGCTGTTGGAATGCCATGGCGTTTCATGAACGCTTTAGAGAAATCCTTTGAGGACTCCAATTGCGCAGCAAGTTGGGTTGGTCCAAAAATACGCAATCCCTGATTGCGAAACACATCCACGATACCGGCAGCCAATGGAGCCTCGGGGCCAACTACGGTCAGGTGAATTTTTTCACGTTTGGCAAAATCTGCTAACTCTTGAAGATCGGAGATGGGGAGATTTTGAATCCCTGCAGCATCTTGTTTTGCAGTAGCAGTGCCGCCATTACCTGGTGCTACAAATACGGTTTGCACTTGGGGTGATTGAGCTAGCTTCCATGCTAATGCATGTTCGCGAGCACCGGATCCAATTAAAAGAATTTTCATAAAGAGCTAAATATATAAAAGTATTTAAGGGGTTGATCGACTACAAAGAGGCATTCGTAAATACTTCTTGAACATCATCTAAATTCTCAAGCGCATCTAATAGTTTTTGCATGCTTTCGGCTTGTTCACCCTCGAACTCAGTTTCCGTTTCAGGGCGCATCGTTACGGTAGCCATCTCAGCTTTTAAGCCTGCTTGAGTGAGTGCATCTTGCACTTTAGGAAAATCAGGCACTGGTGTGAGTACCTCTAGTGAGCCATCGTCATGGGTAATGACATCTTCTGCGCCAGCATCGAGCGCAATTTCCATGAGCTGATCTTCATTGGTGCCTGGGGCGAAAATCATTTGGCCACAGTGTTTAAACATGAAAGCAACTGAACCCTCGGCCCCCATATTGCCGCCATTTTTTGCAAATGCATGGCGCACTTCAGCAACAGTGCGAGTGCGATTATCAGTCAGGCAATCAACAATAATGGCTGCTCCATTGAGGCCATAACCTTCGTAACGAATTTCTTCATAGTTCACGCCTTCGAGCGAGCCAGTACCGCGCTGAATTGCTCGTTGTACGTTGTCATTGGGCATATTGGCATCTTTGGCCTTATCAATTGCCAGGCGCAAACGGGGGTTCGTGGCAATATCACCGCCGCCTAATTTAGCTGCAACTGTGATTTCTTTGATGAGTTTGGTCCAAATCTTGCCGCGCTTTTCGTCTTGACGACCTTTGCGATGCTGAATATTGGCCCATTTCGAATGGCCGGCCATACGGGTAAGTCCTTTTGAGTAATGTGGCTTGAAGTCGTCATTTTAAGGGCTTCTGCGACCAAGAATGGGGGCGAGACAACTTTTTTGTTACACTCTCACCTCTTAGTTAGTTTCAATGCAGTTTTTCCACTGCAAACACCTGCCCCGGTGATGGAATTGGTAGACGTGCCGGACTCAAAATCCGGTGCCGCAAGGCGTGGCGGTTCAAGTCCGCCCCGGGGCACCATC
>NZ_NCJB01000335.1:0-2397 GCF_002282275.1 Polynucleobacter sp. 39-46-10
GCTGGGAGAAACCATCTTGCCGGTTATTCCGCAGATGTGGAAAAAGGCTGATAACTGGGAAAAAATTCCCGAGAAGCTAGAGTCAGCCGAAAAGAGTAAAAAAAAGCTTGATGTACTTGCAGAGGGATTGATAACCCAAGAACAATTAAATCCAAGCCAAAAGAATGCTTTGCAAGAGTTATTAGCAAATCATGAAAAAGAAGATCAATTTAGAGCAATCCTGTTGCAGGGTCAGACCGGCAGCGGAAAGACTGCCGTATTTTTGAATTGGCTAGCAAGCATCTTGCATGATGAAAGCGCACAAGTGCTGTTGCTAGTGCCAGAAATTAATTTAACGCCGCAACTTGAGAGGCGCGTGAAGGCCTACTTCCCAGATAAAAAAATGGCTGTACTGCATAGCGGTGTCAGTGAAAAGAAAAGAGGCGTTGCTTGGTATGAAGCAATGACGGGCAAGGCGAAAATCATTTTAGGAACAAGATTGGCAGCATTAACGCCAATGCCAAACTTACGTGCCATCGTAGTCGACGAGGAGCACGACCCGTCATATAAACAGCAAGATGGTACGCGATACTCAGCAAGAGATTTAGCAATATGGCGAGCGCATGATCAAAAAATTCCCATCCTTTTATCTTCTGCAACACCATCACTAGAAACCTGGCTTGCCGCTCAATCTGGTCGCTATGAATATATTCGACTGGATCAGCGTGCCCAGGGCGCAAGCTTGCCCAGCGTCCACTTGATAAATACGCGTGATCCACAAAATCAATTTAGTCCAGGCGATATAGGTGCAACCAAGGAAAAAAGCCTTATTAGTAAGACGCTAGCAAGTGCCATTACTAAGACTTTGGGTGAAAAAAAGCAGAGCTTAATTTTGATTAATCGCCGGGGCTATGCTCCCGTACTGAGTTGCTCTGCCTGTAATTGGCTGTCAAAGTGCACACAATGCTCTACCTACACCGTGATGCATAAGGCAGGAGCATTGGGGAAAAGACCAGTGTTGAGTTGCCATCATTGTGGCTTAGTTAAACCCATTCCTCAGTTCTGCCCAGATTGTGGCAATGCCGATTTAAAAACGCTTGGTCATGGAACGCAAAAGCTAGAAGATGCAATAGAGGAAATGTGGCCGCAAGCTAAAGTGCTGCGGGTCGATACAGACTCAAGCAGAAAGAGTAAGGGAGCAGAGGCACTCTTTCAGGAAATACATAATGGCAATGTAGATATTGTTGTTGGCACTCAAATGATTGCCAAGGGGCACGACTATCAAAATATTGGATTAGTTGCAGTATTAGATTCAGACAGTCGACTGTATTCAGCGGACTTTAGAGCTGCAGAAAGATTATTTGCGCAGTTAGTTCAAGTGGCTGGTCGGGCAGGTAGATCTGGCAGTAGTACTGATTCTGGTGGCGATATTTATATCGAGACTCAGTACCCCGAGTCACCAGTGTTTCAATATTTACTTAGACACGATGTCGATGGATTTCTAGCATTTATTGCAAGCGAGCGTGAAGAGGCAAAGTTACCGCCCTACTCTTATCAAGCCCTCATTCATGCGGAAGGAAAAAGTCTAGATAAAGCGATTCAGTTTTTGAATGAACTGAAGACTCGCATGAAAAGTCGAGGGATGATTACAAAAGAACTGAAGGTCTATGATCCCGTGCCCAAGCCGGTCATGCGAGTGGCTGGTTCAGAGCGCGCCCAGTTATTAATTGAGTCAGTCAATCGCAAGACTTTACAAGAGGCCCTTGAAATGATTGATCAAGATTTGCGCCAAGAATCCACCGGAAGAATCAGTAAGGCATCCCGCATTCGTTGGCTCGTAGAGCGAGACCCTATTAGTATTTAGGCGCCTGGGCCAGATTCATATTGCGCAAGAGACATTAAGGCATTTAGATCGACAGTCAGAGATTCTGTTGTTGGCTTAATTTTAAATAGCCAAACCGCATAAGGATTTTCGTTCACCAACTCTGGACTGGAATCCATTGAGTCATTCAATGCAACGATCTCGCCACTAATAGGCGCATGAATATCACTCGCCGCTTTAACGGACTCTATTGCTGCAATGGCTTGGCCTTGCTTCACTTGCTGCCCAACTTTTGGCGCTTGAAAAAACATGACATCACCTAAAGATTCTTGGGCATGATTGCTGATGCCAACCCAAGCTAGTCCATCATCTTCGATGCTAGCCCACTCATGCGTTTCTGCAAATTTAAATGTGTCTTGAGTTTTCATTGTGTATCCTGTGAGATGTATTCTAGCGTCTTTGCAATCAACCAGTGGCTAATAACTTTAAGCGTTTCTCATTTATGCCGATCAAATTAGGAATTGTGCCCGTTACTCCATTCGAGCAAAACTGCTCAATCTTGGTTTGTCAAGAAACAGGGGATGCAGCGGTAGTTG
>NZ_NCJB01000336.1:0-2396 GCF_002282275.1 Polynucleobacter sp. 39-46-10
ATCATCAAATCCTATCTGCTCAAGGATAGCCTTAGGAATAACCACTCCACGAGAGTTACCTATTTGACGGATTTGAAGATGCAAATGTTTTTTCATAGTAATAACAATGTTATAACTATTTTATTGCAAAGTCAAGGCTTGATAAAGATTAACCAGGCAAACAGTTGAGGTAGAAACGCTTCACCTCTTGGTCACAGCTCACGTCTTTGGGCTGTATTGGTCGCTCTAGGGTGATCCCTTCAATTGAGGTGCAGCGACTCAGGGCTACATAGACTTGCCCTGATGCAAATGCTCCCGATGAGAGATCCACTTTAATCTTATCAAGGGTTTTACCCTGACTCTTATGAATAGTGACAGCCCAGGCTAGCATTAATGGAATCTGCACAAAGGTGCCAATGATGTTTGGTGAAATCTTTCCAGACATCATGTCGTGGTCATAGCGATAAGATTCCCACTGATGACCTTTTACTTCAACAGTATTGGAATAAGGGCCGTTCTGCACCATCACTTTCACACTATTGGGCAACAATTCGCGGACCACGCCAATAGTACCGTTAACCCAACGCTTAGGAAAATTGCTGTCGGTTGCTGTAAACATGACCTTAGCACCAACCTTCAAAGTTAGATGATTGGGTGAAGGCAAATTACGGTCATCGACATTGAACTTGCCGGTACTATTACCGGTGTAGACTTTGGCGTCTGTAGTTAATGCACGCAGGCCTGCATTATTAATTTGATCGGCACGGGCAGTGGTTGTAGTCAGCGTAATTGTTTGATCATCCACTTCTGGTGCATTTTCAAAGCACTGCTCATTCAAAATATTGAGCGCCTCACCAATATCTTGATTAATACGGATCTGATTGAGAAGTCCTGCAAAGTGTGCATCCTTCTGACGAAAGATCTTAGACAACTCCACCATAGTCACGTCTTTACGATGCAAGGCCATCGCACAGAAGAAATAAGGGCCCTCATAGCCTCGCTCAGATAACACCTGCATATCTGCCTGGGATACAACTGGTGGCAATTGAAATAAGTCCCCCACAAACATCACCTGAATGCCGCCAAAGGGCTGGCTCTTGTGTGGACCATTAGCGCGCAGAAACAAATCCATTGCATCAATCACGTCTGCTCTCACCATGGAGATCTCATCAATGATAAGCAGTCGGATATCTTTATAGAGACGCTTATCTTTTAAAGGCTTGATATCTTCTTCTGGAAAGATTAAGCGTGGTGGTAAACGAAAGAATGAATGAATCGTGACACCCTTGACTTGCAATGCAGCTACGCCAGTTGGCGCCACCACCACGACGTTACCTGGAATGTTCTCACGCAGATAGCCAATTAAGGTAGTCTTACCGGTACCCGCCTTACCACTAACAAAAATATAAGGGTCATGACGTTCGATGGCGTCGATTACGTCCTGGTATTCAGGGGTAATTTCAATAGCGGATGGGTCTACTACGGTATTGGTCATCCCTTATTGTTTCATGGGATCAACTAACGCAGCGAAAGCCGATATACGCCACACCGATAGCTGCCGACTTGGACGCCGCATCAGACTCTTTTTGTCTGTCTGGTCCATACCACCAGGAAGCGCCTCGGGTAATGAAACCACCATGACGCTGGGTCGCAGTCCACTCCCAAACATTCCCGCCCATATCTAATAAGCCATTCACTCCAGGTTTTGTGGTGCCAGCAGGTACATGACCAGTGCCGCGATTTAAAGCACCTGCTGGTGCTACACCCTTGTAATCGCCACAACCATTCAAGCAATGGGAAACAGCCGGGGTGACTCCACCTGGAAAGGGATAACGCTGACCTTTGGTATAGCCAGCGGGAGGAGCCTCTCTTTGTTCCACAAACGCCGCAGAGATCCACTCAGCATCAGTCGGTAAACGTTTGCCATAGAAGCGACAAACAGCAGCAGCTTCGGATTGATTGAGATGCACTGCAGGCTCTCTGGAATTGGGGGTAACGCCATAGGGGGTTTTCCAAGTCCAGCCAGGTTTTGTAACAAAGCCAGACTCGTAAGAAAGTCCGCCACCATTTTTCTCCGCCTGACTCACAAAACCAGTGGCATCAGCAAAAGTTTTGACATCAGCAATGGTCATCTCGGTTTGATCCCAAGATACAGATCCGACTTTAACTACAGGAATAGTTGATGCAGTCGCGCTATTTGCGGGCGCAGATCGCAACATGAAATAGATCGCGATAGCGGACAGGACTAAGCCAAACAGAATTGGGAGAATATCGAATTTTTTCATCAGAATGATCTCAAAAATAAAAGGCTCCACGAAGGGAGCCTTAGGATAATGCAATATTCGGTGGGGCGAACGACGGGGCTCGAACCCGCGACAACCAGAATCACAATCTGGGACTCTACCAACTGAGCTACG
>NZ_NCJB01000337.1:0-2395 GCF_002282275.1 Polynucleobacter sp. 39-46-10
GGTTGGTACGACTTCAATCGAAAACTCAGAGTTAATCGCAGGCCTACTGACTCAGCGTAAGTTACCGCATCAAGTTCTGAATGCGAAGCAACATGCTCGGGAAGCTGAGATCATTGCTCAAGCCGGTAGACCAAAGATGATCACCATTGCTACCAATATGGCTGGTCGTGGAACAGATATTGTTTTGGGTGGAAACGTTGGTAAGCAATCTTCTTTAATTGAGGCTGATGCCACGCTTTCGGACGCGGAAAAAGCTGCCAAGATTAGGATCCTTCAGGACGAATGGCAAAGTTTGCATGATCAAGTTTTAGCTGCGGGTGGTTTACACATTATTGGTACTGAGCGTCACGAGAGTCGACGTATTGATAATCAGCTGCGCGGTCGTGCTGGTCGCCAAGGTGACTCAGGCTCTTCCCGTTTTTACCTCTCCTTGGACGATGCTCTTCTGCGTATTTTTGCTGGAGAACGTCTGCGTGCAGTGATGGATCGTCTCAAGATGCCAGACGGAGAGCCAATTGAAGCAGGTATGGTGACTCGCTCGATTGAGTCTGCCCAGCGTAAGGTTGAAGGCCGTAACTTTGATATTCGTAAACAGTTGTTGGAGTATGACGACGTTGCTAATGATCAGCGTAAAGAAACTTATCGCCTCAGAAATGAAGTATTGGAAAGCGCCGATGTTGGTGATCTGATTGCCAATTTGCGTGAAGATGTATTGCGTGGCGTTTGTGCGATTTATGTTCCTTTGGAATCCATGGAAGAGCAGTGGGACTTAGTTGGCCTGGAGAATGTATTGGCTAGCGATTGGGGCTTAACTGTCGACCTGAAAAATTGGGTTGAAAATGCGGAATCTATGGACGATGAGCAAATCGTTGATCGCGTTCTAGAGGCGGCAAAAGAGTCATATGATGCAAAAGTGGAGCTTTCTGGACGTCCATCCTTCGCTGGATTTGAGCGCTCTGTTTTACTCTACAGCTTAGATACCCATTGGCGCGAGCATTTGGCTGCCTTGGATCATTTGCGTCAAGGTATCCATTTACGTGGCTATGCTCAAAAAGATCCAAAACAAGAATACCGCCGCGAAGCATTCGAGCTGTATGGTGAGCTGCTCAATGTCATTAAGAATGACGTTGTAAAAAACATCATGACAGTTCAAATTCGTAGTGCAAGCGAGTTGGACGAAGCCTCCGAGTCAATGAACGAGGACTTGGCTAAGCTCTCAGACGTGCAGTATCAGCATGCTGATGCAGATCTTGAGGTGGCGGGGTCAACCGGCGATCGTGGTGCAGCAATTGAAATAGTTCCAGCACCCATTCGAAGTGGTCCTAAGGTTGGGCGTAATGACCCTTGCACCTGCGGTAGTGGGAAGAAATACAAGAACTGCTGCGGAGCATTAGCTTAATAAGCCAATAATTTTTTATGGCGTTATTTAGATGGAGGCCTTGGCCTCCATTTTTATTTTTAGCCCAATAGCTAGGGCTTTCCCTAGCTATCTAGATACCCTTATATCGATCAAGATCTTCTCTTATATGCAAGCAATTGCAGTTATGAGTCAAAGGAATCGGTATGCAAAAGTCCCTGCACATCAATGCAGATAAATGCACAGGCTGTCTTCAATGTGAGATGGCTTGCAGTTATGAGCACTATGGAGTGTTTAATACCTCTAAGTCCCGAATTAAAGTATTCGAGTTTCACGATACAGGGAAGAAGGTTCCTTATACCTGCACCCAGTGTGCAGAAGCTTGGTGTCTTCAGGCTTGTCCCGTTGATGCGATTAGCTTGGATATCCTCACTGGAGCCAAAGTTGTTTCCGATGACACCTGTGTAGGTTGCAAGGTGTGTACGATTTCTTGTCCCTTTGGAACTATTAATTATGTTCAAGATACTGGCAAGGTTCAGAAGTGTGATTTATGTGGCGGCGATCCAGCATGTGCAACTGCGTGCCCAACTCAGGCTATTACCTATGTAGATGCCGACTGGACGGGCTTAGACAAAATGCGCGAATGGGCAGACAAGCTCGGTAATCAAAATAGTTCCAACTAAAAAGCATAGGAAAAAGATCATGTCATGGGCTGGAAAATTACTACGCGTTAATCTAACTGCCGGCACTTGTGCCTCAGAGCCAATCAATATGCAGTGGGCTAAGGAATATTTAGGCTCACGAGGTTTAGCTTCGAAGTATTTAGTGGAAGAGTTGGATCCTAAAGTTGATCCACTGTCTGCTGAAAATAAAATGATTTGGGCAACTGGCCCCTTGACTGGAACGATGGCCTCTACTGGTGGTCGCTACACAGTGGTGACCAAGGGGCCAGGCCGGCATGAGTCCTTCATTGTGGCATGTAGGGCTTTATTCGCCGTTTATCCTGCTGGTGTATATCGCTGCGATGCGCGCTGTTTA
>NZ_NCJB01000338.1:0-2395 GCF_002282275.1 Polynucleobacter sp. 39-46-10
CCTCTAAAGCTGCCGCAAAAGCATTTTTGAGAATAGTTTCTTGCTGGCTCATACAGATATTCTAATCAAGAGTACTTCGCTCTTGCATTTGCCACATCTCAGCATATCTGCCATTGGCAGCCAGGAGTTCAATGTGCGTTCCACGCTCCACGATTTGGCCATGACCCATGACCAAAATTTGATCGGCATGAATAATGGTAGAAAGCCTATGAGCAACGATCAGGGTTGTCCGGTTTTTGGCAAGACCAAGCAATTCCTCCTGAAAGGCTCGCTCCGTTTTGGAATCCAGCGCTGATGTTGCCTCATCAAAAATGAGCATCGCTGGTTTTTTGAGTAGGGTGCGTGCAATCGCAACACGCTGCTTCTCGCCACCTGACAGCTTTAAGCCACGTTCACCGACTTGGGTGTCATAACCATCTGGTAGATGTTCGATAAAGCGATCTATCTGTGCAGCTCTAGCAGCCTCGTGCACTTCTTCAATAGAGGCATTGGGATTACCATAGGCGATGTTATAACCAATCGTATCGTTAAATAGGACTGTATCTTGCGGAACGATACCAATCGCCTTGCGCAAGCTCGATTGTGTGACATCGATAATATTTTGATCATCGATCAGGATCTTGCCAGATTGAACATCATAAAAACGGAATAACAAACGCGCCAAGGTGCTCTTACCTGCACCACTCTGTCCCACTACTGCAGTAATTGTTCCCGCAGGAATATTAAAACTCACGTCTTTCAGAATTTCACGCTTGGCATCGTAATGAAACGAAACATTCTCAAAACGAATATCAGGTCCACGGCTTTGATTTTTAATTAGTAAAGGTTTCGCATTAGGCGCATCCGCAATCTCTTTCTCAGTGTTGAGAAGTGAGAACATCCGATCCATATCTGTGAGCGCCTGCTTGATCTCACGATAGATCACCCCCAAGAAATTCAATGGAATATATAACTGAATCATCAGGGTGTTTACCAAGACTAAATCACCTAAGGTCATAGACCCGTCAATCACGCCCAAGGTAGCACGCCACAAGATCATAACTAGGCCAACTGCAATAATCGTCTGCTGACCAAAATTGAGGAGTGCTAAAGATTTCTGAGACTTCACTGCAGCTGCTTGATAACGCACTAAATTTTGATCGTAGCGACTCGCTTCAAAAGCCTCATTACCAAAATACTTGACGGTCTCAAAATTGAGGAGAGAATCAATCGCCTTCTGATTAGTCTTGGAATCCATATCATTCATGGTGCGACGGAAATGGGTCCGCCATTCAGTCACGACAACTGTAAAGCCGATATAGAGAACTAAAGCAACCAGCGTAATGGCAGCAAACCAAATATCGTAGGCATAGGCAAAGTAACCAAGCACTAAACAAAACTCAATTAAAGTTGGCAGGATGCTATATAGGGAATAAGAAATCAGAGACTGGATGCCACGAGTACCACGTTCAATATCTCGACTCACCCCGCCAGTCTGACGAGCCAAATGAAAGCTCAGGGCCAAAGAATGCAAATGCTCAAAAACTTGTAGCGCTACTTTACGTACCGCATTTTGGGTAACGCGTGCAAAGAGAGACTCACGCAACTCAGTAAACAAAGAGGCGGAGATTCTTAAAAGGCCATAGGCCAATATCAATCCGGCCGGGACTACCAACAATGCTTGCGGAGAATCTGCCTTGATATTGAGAGCATCAATCAATTGCTTCATCAAAATCGGAATGCCAAGGTTGGCAACCTTGGCCGCTACCAAACAGGTCAGCGCAATGGCAACCCTAAATTTGTATTCCAACAAATAAGGGAGTAAATCTCGAATGACTTTCCAGTCACTCCCCTGAGATGGTTTTGAATCGCCTGCTGAATGATGATGCCCTGATGAATGTCTCATCACTCTATCTTAGTCACTTCTGCACTAAGGTGCAGAGAACAATTGCAGAATGGCTGCACCATTGCTAGGAGAAAAACACTTTTTAGCGGCATCTGTAAATGGAAGCCACTGATAAGCGACATGCTCCCGGGGGGCTAATTGGACTTGAGTATCGTTCGGCACCAGTAGTGAAAACCAATGCTCAGTATTTCTAGTGACACCAGGAGGATAACGAAGACGCCACTGCGGATAAATCTCATACTCGATGTGATGTTGCATATCTCGTAAAGAGTCTGCAGGGAGGGATTGAATATCAATACCAGTTTCTTCAAGGACTTCGCGCGCAGCAGCCACCTCGAGATCCTCACCAAGAGAATCCACACTACCCGTCACAGATTGCCAGAAATTAGCTTTATCGGCCCGCTCTATCAGCAAGACCTCCCCATTCGATTTGTAGATAACAACTAAAACCGAAATGGGGATTTTCAAGATACTTTAAATACTCTTTTGCTTAAGCAGCTGGAGCAGCCT
>NZ_NCJB01000339.1:0-2395 GCF_002282275.1 Polynucleobacter sp. 39-46-10
AAGGTCGCCCCCATGACTGCTGAGGAACGCAAAGTTATTTTTGCTTCGTCTTTGGGTACGGTTTTCGAATGGTATGACTTTTATTTATATGGCTCATTGGCCGCCATTATTGCTAAACAGTTTTTCTCAGGGCTAGACCAGGGTTCCGCTTTTATTTTTGCCTTGCTGGCTTTTGCTGCAGGCTTTATCGTGCGACCTTTTGGTGCTTTGGTATTTGGACGGCTCGGAGATCTGATTGGTCGTAAGTACACCTTCCTAGTTACTATTTTGCTAATGGGTGTCTCAACATTTGTTGTTGGCATCTTGCCAAATTACGATTCGATTGGTGTGGCTGCCCCAGTCATCCTCATCGCATTGCGGATGCTGCAGGGCTTGGCTTTGGGTGGTGAATATGGTGGTGCCGCCACTTATGTTGCCGAGCATGCACCCCATGGTCGTCGCGGTGCATATACATCTTGGATTCAGACAACGGCTACTTTGGGTTTGTTTTTATCCCTGTTAGTGATCTTGGGCGCTCGTGAGTTAACGGGTTCTGATTTTGAGGTTTGGGGATGGCGCATTCCATTTGTCGTATCCATTGCATTACTTGGCATATCGATTTGGATTCGACTGTCCATGAACGAATCGCCTGCTTTCAAAAAAATGAAAGAGGATGGCAAGCTATCTAAAGCGCCGCTGACAGAGTCGTTTGCCCGATGGAAGAATTTAAAGATCGTTCTCTTGGCCTTGTTTGGCTTAGTGGCTGGTCAAGCAGTGGTCTGGTACACGGGTCAGTTTTATGCTTTGTTCTACCTTACTCAGGTACTCAAAGTAGACCCCACGACAGCTAACCTCTTAATCGCTGCCGCTTTAATCATTGGCACGCCATTCTTTATTATTTTTGGAACCTTGTCAGACATGATTGGTCGCAAGGTCATCATTATGGGTGGCCTGTTGTTAGCTGTTGTGACTTACATTCCGGGCACGCCAGTTTCTGTATTTAATGCATTAACCCACTTTGCAAATCCTGCCTTAGAAAAAGCAATGGTTACTGCGCCAGCAACAATTACTGCGGATCTGAGCGAGTGTAGTTTCCAGTTTAATCCGACTGGCACAGCTAAATTTACGAGCTCATGTGACATTGCTAAGCAGGTTATGGCATCAAACTCTGCCAGCTACAAAACAATTCCTGGGTCTGTGGGAAGTACTGCCATCATCAAAATTGGTGAAACTGAAATTCAGGCGTATTCAGCAAAAGGAATGACTTTAGAAGAGAGTCAGACGAGAGACGCAGAGTTTAAAAATGCTATCCGTAACGCTCTAAATTATGCGGGCTATCCAGCGAAAGCTAATCCTGAAGAAATCAGTTACGTTCCAGTACTCCTGTTGTTAGCCTATTTAGTTATTTTGGTGACAATGGTGTATGGCCCTATTGCAGCAATATTGGTCGAGATGTTCCCAACACGTATTCGCTACACCTCAATGTCCTTGCCCTACCATATTGGTAATGGCTGGTTTGGGGGTTTGCTGCCAACAATATCATTTGCCTTGGTTGCTCAAAACGGCAATATCTACCATGGTCTTTGGTATCCGATCATCATTGCTGCCATTACATTGGTGATTGGCACCTTATTTATTCGTGAGACAAAAGATGTTGATATTTATGCGAACGATTAGTTAATCTTTTGCTCTGTCAAAAACCCGATCAGCTTATGGTCGGGTTTTTTGTTGTCAAATTAATTCCAAAGATCTTTTTGATTACCGCGCTGAAAGAGGGCTTTGTTTTGGCTTGCTATTGAAGTGATTCTTTGTCCTGGTGTGAGATCAATCTGGGCGCCGGCTGCAAGCATTCCTGGCTTATTAACCCGCAAGTACCAGCCACTTTTTCCGGACTGCAGCATTGCCTTGGCCGCGCCTTTGTATTTCATCTTTGCGTTGAACTTAAAACATGGCTCTCTGAGTTTGACAACTGTAAATTCAAGTTCACCAATAGTCATCTTATCCCCCACAAATACTGCATCTTCAAGAAGTCCCTCGATCGTGAAGTTCTCACCCATAGACCCAGGCTGGAGATTAACTATTTGCTTGGTTTCCCTATTGAGAAGTTCATTCCAAAATGCATAGTGTTCGATTGAATAAACATATATCGCTTTTTCAAGGCCGCCATGTACTGATAAATCTGCTTGCTCGTCGCCCACAACACCTAAGGATTTGATTTCTACTGGGGTTGCCTGGCTTAGCGTGCTCACTGGCTTTTTATTGATCGCAGAAGCTACGCTTGAGTAATCGGGATGATTTAGTCCAAATAAGGGGCCTGATTTGCCAAGAGAGATTGATAGTAGTCGCATAGAGATTCGCTGATAAGATTGAACGATCACATGAAGAAAGCAAATAATGCAACTGTATAGGATCGTAG
>NZ_NCJB01000340.1:0-2378 GCF_002282275.1 Polynucleobacter sp. 39-46-10
GGGCTGATCTATCAGGTGCAGGCCTTGAGCGATGAAGAAAAGGCGCTCGCGCTACAGCAGCATGCCCAGGCGCGCGGCTTTATTCTCACGCCCGAGGTGGGATTGACCCTTACCAAGTCTACGAAGCAAGAGCAATTGGCGCTGATGCGATTTTATTAATTGTGGCCTGCCTTGAGCTCAATCAAATGAAAGAACTTGAAGCTTGTGCGCATGAACTGGGTTTAGATGTGCTTGTTGAGGTACATAACGCACCTGAATTAGAGCAAGCCCTTGAATTGAAAACCCGATTGCTCGGCATTAATAATCGCAACCTGAAGACTTTTGAAGTTACTCTGCAAACCACCCTATCCTTACTATCAATGGTGCCAAAAGGTAAAACATTGGTTACTGAGTCTGGAATTATGAGTCGTGCAGATGTCCAGCTGATGCGTGATCACCATGTCAACGCATTTTTGGTTGGCGAAGCCTTCATGCGTGCAAATAATCCAGGCACGGCTTTAAGCGAACTATTTAACTAAGCAGGCCTAAAGCCCTTAAGTAGATCAAGGCCATATTTAATAAGGCCAATTAGTAGCACTGTTCCCAAAACATCCCCAATCATCATTACCAAGAAGTGATTAAAGCTTCCAGCCTCATCAAGCCCTCTGAGCGCAAACCACCATTGATGTAGACCCGCACTGAGAGCTGCGAAAATCAAGACGCAGACCACTAAGTTCTGTAAAGTCAGGTTACTTAAGTCAGGCAAGATATTGATATTCCTCAATACAAAAACTCTTGCTAAATAAGGTGCAAATCCAGATATCAGTCCAATGCCGATGCAGGTGATGAGCTCTGGTGGAAATTGCCCAAAATAACAAATCATGAAAGATGCGAGCGCAATTCCAATGGCGCCTGGTAAGCCAAAGATGAGCGTCAGAAATAAACGTAAGCCAGCAGGCAGATAAATCCAATTCACACCCAGCCCATAAGCTAGGTGACTTGTTAGCCAATCATTCAAATAAAACAGGGTTGAGTAAGAGAAAATGCTAACCAGGAAGCCTGTCGTCGATTCCGAGAATATTCTTTTCATGACTATCAGCATGGCTATTAGTGAAATATCGGTTCATACTACCAGCCAAGCATTAGGGAATATACTAAGACTAACCCTAGAGCCAATAGACTTAAACACCACTGATACAAAAATATGTCCACCGCTAAATCTTCTTGCTACATTCGATTTTTAAACCTGATTGATGTCCTTGACCGCATTAATCCTGGGAAAAAGCTCGACTCAATTGAAGAAGGTTTACTCGACCAAATTATTTTGAGCTTTGATGCCAAGAAGCCCATTTTGGTGGGAGACCTGATTTCCCTATCCGAGCTAGGCTCCCAAGCAACGCTTCATGGGCGACTTAAGAATCTCAGCGCCATGGGTTATATCAAGATGGCAGCAAATGAAGATGGGCGCAAAAAAGAAGTAGTTCCTAGCAAGATGGCCATCAAACGCTATGAAGAAATTTCCAAGTGTCTTGCAAAGGCTGTTAAAGAAAGCTAACTCAAGTCCAAGAATATAAAAAAGCCCTTATCACTAAGGGCTTTTTACATTTAGGGGCGCTGTTTTAGACGTTAAAGAGGAAGTTCAAAACATCACCATCTTTAACAACATACTCCTTACCCTCGGCACGCATCTTTCCAGCTTCCTTGGCACCAGACTCACCCTTGAATTGAATAAAGTCTTCAAAAGCAATGGTTTGCGCACGAATAAAGCCGCGCTCAAAATCGGTATGGATCACTCCGGCAGCCTGTGGCGCAGTATCACCTTTATGAATTGTCCAGGCACGAACTTCTTTAACACCAGCAGTAAAGTAGGTCTGTAGGCCTAATAACTTATAGCCCGCACGAATCACACGATCCAATCCAGACTCTTCCATACCGAGGTCTGCCAAAAACTCAGCTTTGTCAGCGTCATCCAAATCAGCGATCTCGGCTTCGATTGCGGCACACACCGCAACCACTGGCGCGCCCTCTTTAGCTGCATGCTGAATCACTGCCTCTAAATGCGGATTATTGTCAAAGCCGTCTTCTTTGACGTTAGCGATATACATTGCAGGCTTTGCGGTAATTAAGCACAGTGGCTTTAAAAGCAAATTTTCTTCGTCAGTCAGCTTCAAGCTGCGAACAGGCTGAGCTTGATCTAAATGGGCTTGCACCTTAGTCAGAACAGCCGCGAGAGCTGCCGCTTCTTTGTCATTCCCTGACTTAGCAGCTTTACTGGAGCGTTGAAGGGTTTTTTCAACGGTTGTTAAGTCAGATAAGGCTAGCTCAGTGTCGATCACTGCGATATCGGAGATCGGGTCAATCTTGCCAGCCACGTGAATCACGTTAGCATCCTCAAAACA
>NZ_NCJB01000341.1:0-2372 GCF_002282275.1 Polynucleobacter sp. 39-46-10
TACATTGTTGCCAACCATCGGCTTCTTCCCAGTGACTTGGCAAACTTTTGCCATGACATAACTCCATTAATTGCGAAAAAAGAAGATTGTATCAGTCTCCAGGCACTTTGATCTACCCTTAATTGGCTTTAGTTTTGAGGATTTGGCCGTTTAGTCGCTAATATGGGTCAAAAATAGTCAATAAGTTAGTAATTACTTCTGATTCAAGCTATTTTTCATAAGGCCTGAGTCTGAAAATGAGAAAAATCCGCTATCACTGACTATGCAGTGATCGAGGAGTGGAATATCTACCAACTGCAAGGCTTTGGAAAGTGTCTTTGTTAATTCCTGGTCGGCAATGCTTGGCAGTGGGTTTCCGCTCGGGTGGTTATGGGCAACGATGAGGGCGCTGGCGTTCCTCGCAAGCGCTTCTTTGAGGATTTCTCGGGGGTAGACGGCAGTTTGGCTTAGGGAGCCCCTAAAGAGCTCCTGGCACTCAATCAGATGCAAACGCGAGTCGAGGTATAGGCAGAGGAAGACTTCGTGTGGGAGGCGTCCAAATCGGGCTTGCAAGAACTCTCTGACATAACTGGGCGAAGAGAAGACCGATGCTTGGGAGAGGGTTTCCTCAAGACTGCGCTTGACAAGCTCATACGCCGCCTGAATTTGTGACCATTTAGAAATACCCATGCCATGAATCCGGGTTAATTCCTCCGGGGCGCAGGATAGAAGGCGTGGCAAATTGCCAAAATGGTGGATAAGATCTTCGGCCAATGCCACGGCAGTTTTGCCTTTGACGCCAACACGCAGAAAGATCGCAAGTAATTCAGCATCACTAAGAGCTGCTGCTCCTAGGGCACGCAGTTTTTCGCGGGGCTGCTCTATTTTGGGCCAGTCTGTAATGGGTGAGTGCACGCTCGTGTCGGGCCTAGATACAATTACCTTATGACTAAGCCTACGGTTTTGCCCAATTCCTTCCTGACCCTCAACTATCGGCTGACTTTGCCCAGCGGGGATGATTACATCAATACTTTTATTGATCGCCCTGCGACGGTGTTGATGGGTTCTGGACAATTTGCGCCTTGTTTTGAAAAAGTGTTGATCGGGTTGGCTGTGGGTGAAAAGAAAAGTGCCTTGCTGCCCCCTGAGGAAAGCTTTGGGGAGCGTAAGGAAGAATTAATGCAATGGGTTTCTTTGGGTGCGCTTAAAGAGGGTCGCGATGATGATGTGGAATTTAATCCTGGCGACGTGATTGAATTTAATGCGCCCGGTGGTGCTCAATATGCTGGTGTATTGCAATCGATTAATGAAGAGGGTGCATGGTTTGATTTCAATCACCCGCTTGCTGGAAGGTCTATCACCTTCGAAGCTGAAATCGTTGCCATCCTCTGATTCATGACTAATCCATCTAGCACGCAAGACGCCGCAGAAATTTTGATGGCGCAGCCTCGCGGTTTTTGCGCGGGTGTGGATCGTGCCATCAATATTGTCAATGAAGCGCTGACACGTTTTGGCGCACCAATTTATGTACGTCATGAAATTGTTCACAACGCCTATGTCGTCAATGGACTGCGTGATAAAGGTGCTGTGTTTGTCGATGAGTTGCATGAAGTTCCCAAAGGCGGCATCGTCGTATTCAGTGCCCATGGTGTTTCTCAAGAAGTTCGCCAAGATGCTGAGGCGCGCGGACTGCAGGTATATGACGCTACCTGCCCATTGGTTACCAAGGTGCATCTTGAGGTCATCAAAATGTGTAAAGATGGTTTTACGGTCTTGATGATTGGTCACGCAGGACACCCCGAAGTCGAAGGCACGATGGGGCAGGTAGAAAAGGGCATTCATCTGATTGAAAAAGTGGCGGATGTTGCTGAGCTGCCCTTTATTGAGAATGAAAAAATTGCTTTTGTAACGCAAACCACACTCTCCGTAGATGAGACCAAAGAAATTGTTGACGTCTTAACTCAAAAATTTCCAAATATTGTTCAGCCGCGTAAACAAGATATTTGTTATGCCACTCAGAACCGTCAAGATGCTGTGAAATTTATGGCGCCTCAGGTTGAGGTAGTTATTGTGGTGGGAAGCAAGGCAAGCTCGAACTCGAATCGCTTGCGTGAATTAGCTGAAAAACTCGGCGTACCGGCTTACATGGTGGATGCACCAGAACAACTTCAGGCTGAATGGTTTGCGGGCAAGAAACGTGTTGGCCTTACTGCGGGGGCATCAGCGCCAGAGAGCCTAGCGCTCTCGATTGTGGAAAAGATTCAAGAGTTTGGCCCGCGTAGTATTCGTAATCTCGAGGGTGTAGTCGAGGACATTACTTTCTCGTTGCCCAAAAATTTAGTTGGCTAGCCAAAAACAATAAAGGAGCCCAAGGCTCCTTTATTAAATTGAAT
>NZ_NCJB01000029.1:0-24459 GCF_002282275.1 Polynucleobacter sp. 39-46-10
CTTTATACTGTTTGCCACCGGTTTTTATGACCGCGTACATGGTTTGAAACCTCAATTAATATCTACATTTAAGCTAATCCACCCTGGATGAGCTAAGCCGATTATTATATCTTGCATGACGAGCACTGTCAAAACCAATGAATTAAGCCAAATTTTGGCCCCAATTGCCTTAGATTTCAAGGCCTTAGATGAAGTTATTCGCCTACGATTAGCCTCAAAAGTCGCCTTAATTGACCAAATCTCTACTTACATCATCCAGGCGGGTGGAAAACGGGTTCGACCAGCCCTTTTACTGCTAGTTACCAAGGCCTTAGCCAACGGCAAAGAAACCCCCCATGCCCTAGAGCTGGCAGCAGTAGTGGAATTTATCCACACAGCCACCCTGCTCCACGATGATGTTGTTGATGAATCCACCCTCAGAAGGGGTCGCGAGACTGCCAATGCTGCTTTTGGCAATGCTGCAAGCGTGCTGGTAGGCGATTTTCTGTATTCCAGGGCCTTTCAGATGATGGTGGGACCCAATGATCTGCGGGTAATGGAAATCCTGTCTGACGCAACCAATACGATTGCTGAGGGCGAAGTTTTACAGCTCCTCAATATGAATGATCCAGAAGTCGATGAAGAGAGCTATTTGCGGGTGATCCGCTATAAAACCGCTAAGTTATTTGAAGCATCCACAGAGCTTGGGGCGATTTTGGCCGGTGCTGATGCCGAAAAAAGAGAGCAGTCTGGCGCTTTTGGGCGCCATATTGGTACGGCCTTCCAATTAATGGATGATCTTCTGGATTACACCGCAGATGCATCTCAAATGGGGAAAAATGCAGGCGATGATTTGAGAGAAGGAAAGCCTACGCTTCCACTTATTTATCTTCTTGAAAATGGTAGCAATGAAGAGCGCCTACTAGTTCGAGCAGCAATCGAACAAAATCAAGACTTGCCAGATGATGTCTTCCAACAGATTCTGAGTGCAGTTCAAAATTCTGGCGCTCTGGATTACACCCAAGCTGCCGCGAAGCGAGAAGTCGATCTTGCTCTAGAATGCCTCAACGACTTTCCTCAGAATGAGGCAACAACAGCACTACATGCCTTGTGCAAATACTCTCTGTCTAGACAGACTTAAGCGCCAACGCTTTTTACCCTGATATCGCGTGCCGTGATGCGCGCTTTTTCTGCCTCAGCACGCAAACGCGAAATTTCTTCAGCAGTAAGTCGCTCAAGATTCGAATAGTCTAGCTTCCAAGTGGGGTCGGAGGCCCATGCCAAAGGGGATTGTACCGTTGTGCGCGGTCCCGGCGCACCCTCAAGCAAACGTAAAGCCAATTCAAAATTAGAGTCTTGAGATTGTGCATTATTAGGGAGTGCAGCAGCGTTGCCCAGCGGAAAGTCGCTAAAGAGCAAACGAGGGACACCGCAATATTCCACAATATCTTTCGCTGCACCCATGATGACTGTGGGAATACCTGCAGCCTCTAAATAACGCGCCAATAAACTTTGACTTTGGTGGCAGATTGGGCAATTCGGAATCAGCACTGCTACATCAACGCGATCTGCGCGCATCTTGCTCAGGATTAAAGGCGCATCAATCTCCAGAGTATGGCGTTGACTACGATTGGTTGGCAGCCCGTAAAAATGTTTAGATAAGGATTGAATGCGTCCCTTTGCAACAGCCCGTTTTGCTGCGTCCAATGGAAACCAACAATTACTGTCCTGCATATTAGCGTTGCGCCTATCAACACCTACATGGGCAATACGCAAGTCTGCATTCCCGTTAATCGAGAGAGCATAGGGGTCGTAAAACTTAGCTGCAGCGTTATAGGGGGCGCCAGGTCCTTGGGGGCCTTTGCTGGCATCAAAGGGTACTGCAGTGGTGACTAAACCTAAGACCGACTGATTTAGAGGTTTTTGCAGTGAAGCAAAAGGTACCTGAATATAGTGCGCCCACACATAGGGCATCTCATATCCCAAGCCTAGATAGTAATTACGGGTCCGCTCAATATAGCGAACCGGCTGATCCAATTCAGGTACAAATAGCAATTCAGAATTCTTAGTCATCAATCCATCCCTGTAAGATATTGCTTATCAAATATTAACTATCAGGAGGATTCATTATGGCTCAATGGCTCAGATTTCAACATCAAGGCAAATCCGGCTTAGGACAATTACAGGGCAATCAAATTGCCGTGTACACCGGTGATTTATTTAATAACCCCCAAGCCACCGGCGAGAGCCTAATGCTATCTGATGTCACTATCGACATCCCATGCACCCCATCGAAAATGGTTGCTATGGTGGACAACTTTCATGCACTAGTCACAAAACTTGAACATGCGGTGCCAGCGGAGCCTTTGTATTTTCTGAAAGGTAACAATTCTTTCTTGGCAGCTAATCAAGTCATTCGCACTCCAAAGTCTTATTCTGGAAAAGTCGTTTATGAAGGCGAACTCGGCATTGTCATCGGCAAAGCTTGTCATGAAGTAGATGAGACTCAAGCAGCCAATGCTGTTTTTGGTTATACCTGCATTAATGATGTCACTGCAATTGAGATTTTGAATCGCGATCCTGGCTACGCTCAATGGACACGCTCTAAGAGTTTCAACACCTTTGGCGTCTTCGGCCCTTACATCACCACCGATGTAGATCCAAGCAAGCTAACAATTAAAACGATCTTGAATGATCAAGAGCGTCAGAACTATCCCATCGCTGACATGATTTTCCCACCAGCAAAATTGGTCAGCTTGATCTCACAAGACATACCACTGCAGGCTGGCGACATCATTGCCTGCGGCACCTCTGTTGGTGTTGGCTCCATGAAGCCCGGAAGCAATGTCAGCATCATTATTGATGGCGTTGGGCACCTAGAAAATCGCTTCGAATAAGTCATCAAGGCCGTTGATCTAAAACCAAAACCGCAAAAGAAAAACCCTCACCATGTTCAGTGGTGAGGGTTTTTTAATGCTCCATAACTTCAGCTATCAGATCTACTTATTGCCGTAGACTCTTAGTAACCAGAAACAGATGGCAATGCTAAACTTCCTTTAGAGGTCTGAACATTTTCATCAAGATACTTTGTTAACGCAAAGACTGTGTTGAGGCAAGGCGTTGGTGTTTCAGTAATCTTGCCAAGCTCAATTACGGAACCCAATAGAGCATCGATCTCTAAGCTACGACCCGCTTCCAAGTCTTGCAGCATCGATGTTTTATGTTTACCCACTTTTTCAGCACCAGCAATACGACGCTCAATATCGACACGGAAAGTCACACCCAACTTCTCGGCAATCGTTTGTGCTTCAGCCATCATGCTGCGAGCCAACTCTTTAGTAAGTGGATATTGGCAAATACCTTCCAATGTTCCGTGAGTCAGAGAGCTGATTGGATTGAAGGTCATATTGCCCCACAACTTCAACCAAATCTCGGAACGAATATCTTCTAGGATTGGTGACTTAAATCCAGCAGCTGACATCATTTCAGACATCTTCTGAATACGCTCAGTCTGCTGGCCATCCAACTCACCCAATGGGAAGCGATTGCCTTCAACGTGACGAATCACGCCGGGAGCCTGAGTAAAGGTAGCTGGATAGACTACGCAACCAATAATATTGTTTGGATTGATTGTATTCTTAGCAACACCACCAGCATCAACCGTTTCAACTGAATGATCTTGATAGTCACCACCCAACTTCTGGAAGTACCACCAAGGAATTCCGTTTTGCATTGGAATCAAAATGGTTTCTGGTCCCATGATTGCGGCGAGATCGTCGATGATCGGCTCAACCTGATGCGCCTTCACCGCCAAAATCACTACATCAGGTGTTTCTGCATCCCGAATTTTTTCAACCGCTTTCACCTGTGCCACTAAAGGCTCAGGCTGGTCATCCATAATTAATGCAAGGCCACGCTCTCTAATTGCGGCCAATGTAGCGCCACGCGCTACAACTGTAACGTCATTGCCAGCTCGTGCCAACATAACAGCAAGGTAACCGCCAATTGCGCCCCCTCCACCGATCACACAGATTTTCATAAGAACTCCATAAAGATAAAAAATTTTGAATTAGTGTCATATTAGATGAGAACATTTTGCGGTGCAACAAAATATTGTGCCTAATATTTAAGCAATTTTGGTCAACTTGCGATCAATCTAGCTCTGGGCACTAATCCGCCCAAAAGCATGCCGGCAATGCTGGCTAAAAGACCTGCTAATTGAGGGGGGAGAATAGCCTCAGGTGCAAGCACTTCACAGCTAATCCAAACAACGAGACCGCACACTACTGATAACAATCCACCTAAGGAATGTGCCCTAGACCAGTACACCCCAAAAGCCAGTGGTACAAAAGCTGCAACCAAAGTCACTTTGTAGGCATTCTCAACCATCTTAAAAATGGATAGATTGGAGTTGATAGCAAAAAAAGTGACCACTAGGGTGAAGCAGAGCACAGTAATTCGCATGACCTTCAACAAGTCTTGATCAGATAGGGGTTTAAAAAATCCTCTTACAATATTTTCAGCAAAGGTAACGGATGGCGCGAGCAATGTAGCGCTGGCACAACTCTTGATAGCCGATAGTAAGGCACCAAAAAACATCACCTGCGCAATCAGTGGGGCATGATTCAAAATCAGCTTTGGCAAAATCATTTGTGGATCTGTATATAAATACTGCTTCACTAGATCTGGACTAATGATGGTTGCAGAATAAGCCAAATACAGCGGAACAAATGCAAAGACAAAATACAGTACTCCGCCCAGCAAAGCAGCTTGCACTGCAATGTTCACATTCTTAGAAGATGTGATCCGCTGAAACACATCTTGCTGCGGAATAGAACCTAACATCATCGTGCATAAAGCGGCTGTAAAGCCAAGGATAGAGGCGAGATTCATATCGGGCCAGAAGTTGGAAAACTGGCCAGCAGCTGCAGCATATTCAAAAACTACACCAACACCCCCAGTTTGAGCCGTTATCTCGCCGCCGATATAAAGCATGCCCACCACAATGATGATCATCTGGATGAAGTCGGTAATTGCCACCGACCACATGCCACCAAAAAGTGTATAAATCAGAACGCTACCAGCGCCAATTAACATACCGGCCGTTTGTGTGATGCTGCCTTCAGACACAACATTAAAAACAAGTCCCAAGGCTTTAATCTGAGCAGCCACCCACCCTAAATAGGAAACCACAATACAGAGCGTTACCAAAACCTCTACGGTGCGACCATATTTTTCTCTGAAGAAATCGCCGATGGTGAGCATGCGGCGGTTGTAGAGATGACGAGCAAAGAAGAGTCCGACTAATATCAGGCATAGGGAAGATCCAAATGGATCAGAAACAATCCCGCCCAGCCCCTCTTTTAGAAAGGTAGCTGGGATACCTAGCACCGCTTCGGAGCCAAACCAGGTAGCAAAGACGGTAGCGGTAACGATAGGCAAAGGAAGGCTATGGCCTGCTGCGGCAAAGTCAGCTGTGTTTTTGACCCGTAGTGCAGCCCAAAGACCGATGCCTACAGATACCACCCAATAGATGATGACAAACCAAATCAACATCGCCCAATTTCTCCTTCAAGAATTTGGTCAAATTATATGGCCTTGTCACTTATGTCATTTAATCAATCAGGGCTAAATTTAGGTACGCTGGTCTGACATAATTCATGGGTGAATTCCCCCATATACCCAAAAGAGAACCCCAACAGCGATCTTGCCTATCAAAAGGCGATTTTAGGTTCTGTATCGCGTACTTTTGCGCTCACCATCCCCTTGCTCCCTCCAGCGATTGAGGTAGTAGTCGGCAATACCTATTTACTGTGTCGGATCGTTGACACAATTGAGGATGCTGCTGAACTTAGCCCAACAGAGAAGCAGGATTTATCTAAATTATTTTTAGAGGCAGTTCTGGGATCTACTCCTGTGGAGGCATTTGTGAGCTCCTGCTTAGAGGCTCTTAAGAACTACTCCAATGTTGATGAGCTCGACTTAATCGCGCATACCCCAACCGTCCTTCGCATTCTGCACACCTTTCCCGATAAAGATCAGTCAGCGATTAGTCGCTGCATTTCAATTATGTCCGATGGTATGTCCCATTTCCATGGCCGACAAACTCAGGAGGGACTAAAAGACCTCGCAGAGCTTGAGGAGTACTGCTATGTGGTGGCTGGCGTCGTAGGAGAACTACTGACAACCGTCTTTAGCAACTACTCTTCCGGATTTGCAAAGCAGATTGAAGGGTATGAGCAACTTGCAATCGATTTTGGTCAGGCTCTGCAAATGACTAATATCCTAAAGGACTCACCAGAGGATCGTGCACGTGGCGTTTCTTGGAAACCAGCAGCCATGACTCAAACGGCACTCCTCCAGATTGCCTACGCAAAACTGCAAGACTCGATGCGCTACATTCTTTTGATTCCGCAAAATGAAGTGGGCATGAGGCGCTTCTGTTTTCTAGCCTTCGGTCTCGCAGTCATGACCCTTGAGAAAATTGCTACTAGAAGAGAATTTAGTAACAAATCTGAGGTGAAGTTATCCAGGAATACCGTTTGGATATTTTATGCATTCACAAAGATCACAGCTAGCAATGGGTTTCTAATGAAATCATTCTTTTATGCTGCATCCAGTCAACTCAGAAAACTATCTACAGAGAATACTTAAAGCACGCCCTCATGCTTTAAGAGCCAAACTTTGACCTGGCGATAAAAACCCGGAGCATCTTCCTTCATAAAACCCCCAAGACCTTGTGCAGACACCACCCTATGGCAAGGGGTGACCAATGGATAAGGATTTGCACCGCAAGCAGTCCCGACTGCCCGGGGTCCACTTTTAATCTTTTTTGCGATCTCACCATAGGTGCTTGTCTCTCCCACTCCAACACCTAGGATGGCACTCCATACTTTTTGTTGATGAGCCGTTCCAGCAGGCTTTAGTGGAACACCAAAGATGGATGAAGCATCTTTGAAATACTGAATGCACTGTTTTGAAAATGCTTTAGCCAGGGCATTTCTCGGGGAGATTAACGCGATACCTGGAGGCAAATAATCGATTTTTGAGATCATCAAACTACCATCTACCAACTCTGTTTGCACCCCTAGACACCCAAAAGGGGCGGGTATCACGCAATACTCAGTGGATGCAGAAGTGGCCATGCCGAAGATTCTGACATACATTCCGGAATAAATTCGCATAAGATTCCAATGCAGCTATAGCTAGTGAAGTAGCACTTTGCTATATTGAGTAGCACTTTGCTATATTGGTTGCTCCTTATTCTTTGCAGGCATCATTGATGGACACTTTTTTTGATGATTGGCCCTTTATTGGCCAAGTCGCATTAGTCCTATTTTTACTCGCACTATCGGGCTTCTTTTCGATGGCAGAAACCAGCATGCTCTCCTCGAATCGCCATCGCCTACGGGCAATGGCTCATGGTGGGAATACTGGAGCTGCACTTGCTGAGAGATTGCTGAAGCGAATTGATTCACTGCTTTCAGTACTACTGATTTCTAATAATCTCATCAACACCATCCTGCCAATACTAGTGACCGGCATTGCTTTACATATTTTTGGCGATAGCGGACTGGTGTTATCACTTGCCACATTAGTGGTTGCGCTACTCATCATTATTTTTAGCGAGATCACGCCAAAAGTGATTGGCACAGCCTTTCCAGAAAAAATTGCTAGTAATGTAGGCTGGTTCATTCTCCCGCTGACTTTTATTCTCAAGCCACTACTCTGGTTCATTAATAGCTTTGTATCGGGTTTAATGAAAGCCTCTGGATTACAAGCCTCGACTGATGCCAGGGTAATGAGTAAAGAAGAATTACGCAGCCTAGTTCTGGAATCCAATCGCTTTGTTTCTGCCCATCATCGCAATATTCTGCTCAATCTTTTTAATCTTGAAAATATCTTGGTTGATGATGTGATGACGCCCCGTTCCAAGATTGAAGCATTAGATCTTTCTCGTCCGATTGATGAAGTGATTGAGCAACTAGAAACCTGCTATCACAATAAGCTGCCAGTATGTGACGGCGACTCTGAGCGCATCGTGGGCATTCTTTCTGTAAAAAAAGCGCTCTCATTGCTAGGAAATGCAGAGCTTCACCATGAAGACTTCAGATCCTTGCTAAATGAGCCTTATTTCATTCCCAGCGGGACACCTGTTCTGCAGCAGATGCAATTTTTCCAAGATAATCAACAGCGCTTGAGTTTAGTGGTCAATGAGTATGGCGAAGTACTTGGCCTAGTCACCTTTGAAGATATTGTTGAAGAGCTTATCGGCGAGTTCACCACCTCATTTTCGAATCTTTCCAATGATCCTCATTGGTTGGCTGATAGAACTTATCTTGCTAGCGGTACCGCATCATTACGAGATTTAAACCGCCTTCTGAAATTAGATCTCCCGCTCGATGGTCCGCGCACCCTTAATGGCCTCATCCTAGAAAAACTTGAAGCGATCCCTGATTACGATGTCAGCATTCGGATTGCTGGCGTAGTGATGGAAATTGTTCAGTTTGATGAGCACGGGGTAAAAACAGTGAAGCTATACCAACCTCTTGCTCAGACAAATCAAGATTGAGCGACCTACTGCATGACTCTCACATTATCCGGACCTGGCATGACATCGCTGTTGATGCATTAAACAATCGGGCAACGGATATTCATATTGAGGCGAGATCTCAAGAAACTATAGTACGCATAAGAGTAGATGGCCTCCTCACCTTACAAAATCAATACCCCATTGATTTACATGAGCGATTAATTACGCGCATCAAAATATTGGCACGTCTCGATATTGCCGAAAAGCGTTTACCCCAAGATGGGCGCCTTGTGATTGGCCATGACTTTAGCCGTCCCAATATTGATTGCCGAGTATCTATTCTTCCTACCTTACACTGTGAGAAAGCTGTCGTTCGTATCTTGCCTAGCCGCCTAGAGGAGTTGGCACTAGATCAGATTGGCTTACTGCCGGAGCAACTTAAAATAGTCCAAGATGCTATTGGCCAAACCAATGGATTGATTCTAGTAACGGGGCCCACTGGAAGCGGGAAGACGCGCACCTTATATAGCTGCTTAAGCGCACTGAACCAAGTACAACGCAATATTTGCTCTGTTGAGGATCCTATTGAAATCCGACTTCCTGGAGTCAATCAAGTGGCTTACCACCCAAAAGCGGGGTTGGACTTTCCAACTATTATTCGCGCCCTTCTACGCCAAGATCCGGATGTCATCATGATTGGTGAAATACGTGATCCCGCAAGTGCGCAGCTTGCTATTCAAGCAGCTCAGACAGGTCATTTAGTTTTAAGTACGCTTCATACGCGCAACGCTATTGGCGCTTTAGGTCGACTCAAAAGCCTCGGTATAGATCAAGAATCGATTGAATCCTGTCTTCGCTGTGTCAGCTCTCAAAGATTAATTCGAAAGCGCTGCAAGCAATGCAATTCAATTACACGAAAGACACACTGCAATCTTTGCAAGGGATCGGGCTATTTTGGTCGCATTGGTGTCCATGAGGTTTTGGGAGGTAAACAGTTATTTCAATCAATTGAGGCTCTTGATATCTACTCAGCAGGAATTCAATTGCTGAAGTCCGGCTTAATAGATCAGATGTCACTAGATTCCGAACTTGGCACTTGGCATTAGTCCAGATGCTGTTAAACAGAAAGCTTAGCAAGTCTGAGCAACTCCATTTTGCCGAGCAGATGCTGGCGCTACTTCAGGCTGGACTTCCTTTGCTAAATGCCATACAGCTATTAATTCAATCTGCACCAAAATCCTGGCAGGCTTGGTTAGCAGATATTCGCGACCTACTTCAGAAGGGTAATAGTTTTTCTTTTTGCCTAAGTGCCCAAGACGGAAAATTTTCCCCAGAGTTTTCCAACCTCATCAGAGTCAGCGAGAGAACGGGTGATCTCAGCTTAGCGCTTCGTACAATTTCACGGCAACTGGAAGCCCAGATTGAACTGAGAAGAAAAGTACAGCAGTCACTGACTTATCCTGCAGTTACTTTAGCCACCTCCATCCTATTGGTACTTGTGATGATGATTTGGGTTGTACCGGTATTTAAAGAGGTCTTTGGGCACTTTCAGGCAGAGTTACCGACGCTAACCAGAATTCTCATCTCCCTCTCCACCGGCATCCAAAATTACTTTCTAGAGATATTGCTAGGCACGATCGTGATGGCCGCAGGCTTTGGGTGCGCCTGGATCAAATCTAGCTCAATCCAAAAGTATTGTGACGCCCTCTTGTTGCGCGCACCCTTATTTGGCAATCTCTTTAGACTGGCAACACTGAGTCATTGGTGTCGAACCTTAGGGCATTTACTGGAAACTGGCTTACCACTTCCGGATGCCCTGAGAGTCACCGCGCAATCTTCAAATCACTGGGTGAGCCACGACTTTAGCGCTGAGATATTTAAACACCTCACTCGTGGCTGGCCTTTGGGGGAATCACTCAAAAGAGCAGATCCCAAGTCGCGACTTCTTGATGTAGAGACATTGCTACTACTACATATCGGCGCCGAAAGTGGCGCATTAGCTGAGATGCTAAATAAGCGTGCCGCTACATTGGGGGCACAATTAAGTAGCCAACTCAATACACTCAGTCAAAGCTTGGAGCCAGCGCTCATTCTTTTTGTTGGCGCCATTATTGGCAGTTTGGTCATAATCCTATATCTACCCATCTTTAATTTAGGACAAATCGTTTAGTGGATCCCACGATAAGCATCTGGATATTGAAATCTCTATTGATACTGGCTTTGCTTTATTTAGCCTATATTGATTGGCAAACATTTCGCCTACCGAATGCAATAACATTCCCCTTAATTTTTTTGGGCATTGCTTTTAACGCAATCTCAGATCTGCGCCTGACCACCACAAGCTCCGCTTGCGTCGGGGCTTTTCTAGGCTATGTATCGATTTGGACATTAAATACCGGTTACCGTCTTCTGAAAAACCGCAACGGCATTGGCATGGGTGATGCAAAACTCTTGGCAGCTTTAGGCGCCTGGTTAGGCTGGGGCACTCTACCCAGCATCCTGCTAATTGCCTCCACCACAGGAATGATCGGCGGCATTATCTGGCTTCAATGGCGTGGCCATCAACTTCAACAAGCTTTCCCTTTTGGGCCCTTTTTAGCTATTGCTGGCATCATTGAGCTGTTATGGCCTCAACTCATTCCAACCCTGATCCTACCCAAGCTGCTTTAAAAGCCTTAAAGGGGAAAATTCCTTTAATTGGCTTAACTGGTGGCATTGGGTCTGGCAAGACAGCAGTTAGCAACTTACTGGGTGAGCTTGGAGTTGGGATTATTGATACGGATTTGATATCCCATCAAATCACCGCCCCTGGCGGGAATGCCATCCCGCTGATTGCTAGAGCATTTGGGGCAGACTTTATCAATTCCGAAGGCGCACTGAATCGAGCCAAAATGCGAGCCCTAGTCTTTGGAGACTCCAATGCTCGTCAAGCTTTGGAGAAAATAACCCACCCCTTGATTCAGCAAGAAACTACCAAACAAGCCTTTGAGTTAGCCAAGTCTGGAGCTCCCTACCTTGTTTTTGTAGTCCCCCTTCTAATTGAGTCTGGGTATTGGGTAAAGCTGGTTGACTATCTTGTAGTTGTTGATTGTCCAGAGGAGACCCAAATCCAAAGAGTGATGCACCGCAACAATATGACCCGCTTAGATGTAGGAAATATCCTCAAAGCACAAACAAGCCGGATGGTTCGTCTAGCGGCAGCTAACGCCGTTATTGAAAATCAAGGCAGTCTGGATGACCTCCAATCAGAGGTTCTGAGTCTGCACCAACAATTGCTCAAAATTTAAGAAGAACCCCTAAGTTCGTCATAGAATATAGGCTTGTGATTGTCTACGAATACCCTTTCAATGAACTAGTTCGAAGCATGCTTCGGCTAGAGTACTTGTTCGCCCGCTTCAATCACTTCCTTCGATCCGATGATCCCGAGCTTCACCACAATGCAATTGCGATGTTATTTGACCTCGGTGATATTGGTTCTCGAGGCGATATCAAATCACTGCTACTCAAAGAATTTGAACGTCAAAAATATGCCTTGAACGGTTTAAAGTCTTCCCAAAAAGTTGATCAAGCAGCGCTGACACAAACTCTATCCGAAATTGATAAAGCCGCACTGAACATTAATCAATCGATGGGCAAGCCTAATTCTGCGATTACTGAGAGTGAGTGGCTCAATGCTATTCGGACTCGATTAAATATTCCCGGTGGAACAAGTCCGATTGATTTACCGAGCTACTATGCCTGGAAAAATACTTCCTCAACTCAGCGTCGAGAGTTATTAGAAAAATATGTTGCTCCACTTTTTCCGTGGCATGAGGCTTGTCAAATTTTCTTGAGACTACTTCGTCAATCTGGCGAAGCTAAGGATGTTGTTGCACATCAAGGATCTTATCAACAAGCGCCATCAGGCAAGGTATATCAATTGATGCGCATCGCCGTAGAAGATGACAGTCTCTTCTCAGAAATCAGCGCTAATAAATATCTACTCTCAATCCGCTTTTTGAAGATTGATCAAGATAAAAAACCGCAGATCATGAATGCGGATGTGCCTTTTAGACTCACTCTCTGCCAGCTCTAGGCCTTTAGTAGTTTTAGCTTCTCCAGCATTGGCCAGGCAGCAGGCAGCAAAGGCTCTACAGTTGGAGGTGAATTACCAATCAATTGCCAAGATAGCTCTTGCCCCTCGCAGCCCTTAGGTACTCCAGTCCATTTTCGAACAATGCTGACATGTAAACGAACATAAGCATGTGGGTAGTCATAATCCAAGACAACCAACTCTTCGCTGGACTCAATATCAATTCCGAGCTCTTCCTGCAATTCACGCTTAAGTGCTGCGAATACCGATTCACCAGCTTCAATCTTGCCGCCCGGCACCTCCCAGTAACCAGCATAAGGCTTTCCTTCTGGTCGCTGACCTAGAAGATAGCGCCCTTGTGTATCGAGCAGGATCCCAGCAGCAACTTCTGTCACAGGACGATTAGAGTCATTCATGAATCGCTAGCAATTAAGCAGTATGTGAGCCGGCCCAGTGCTTAGCAAACTGCCAAGCTACACGACCAGAACGTGAGCCACGTTCCAGAGCCCAAACCAATGCCTCAGCTCTAGCACCTTCAATCTGTGCATCGCTCAAACCAAAATGACGCAACCAGTGAGCAACAATTTCTAGATACTCATCTTGTTTTGGTGGATAAAACGATAACCACAAACCAAAGCGTTCTGAGAGAGAAATTTTTTCCTCAACCACTTCACCAGGGTGAATTTCTCCATCATCACTATGGGAGTAGCTGAGATTATCTTTCATATGTTCAGGCAACAGATGGCGACGATTCGAAGTAGCGTAAATCAAAATATTGTCGACTTGAGCTGATACGGAGCCATCCAATGCAGATTTCATAGCCTTGTAGCCAGATTCGCCATCTTCGAATGAGAGGTCATCACAAAAAATAATAAAACGCTCTGGTCTATCGGCCAATAAATCGGTGATGTCGGCTAAGTCAGCCAGGTGCTCTTTTTCCACCTCAACTAAACGCAAGCCTTGGCTAGCAAACTCATGCAAGCTTGCTTTAATGAGGGAGGACTTTCCTGTACCACGAGCGCCTGTTAGCAAAATATTATTAGCAGGCATTTTTTGAATAAAGTTTTTTGTATTGTCACGAATCGCATCACGTTGACGATCAATATTCTTTAGGTCTTCAAAAGTAATATCGGCAACATGCTTAACTGGCTGCAAGTATCCAATACTTCCAAAAATGCTATCGCGGCGGCGCCATCTAAAAGCAGTTGAAGATTTCCACTGCTCTTCGGTCAAGGCTTTAGGTAAAAATGTTTCAAGATGACTTAAGAGTTGCTCTAATTTTTCATTCATTTCACAAATTCCTATGAGCGGTAATCAGCATTAATAGAAACGTAGTCATGTGATAAATCACAAGTCCACATCGTCTGCTGTGCCGATCCACGACCCAAGTCAATCTTGACCATAATTTCTGGAGCCTTCATCACTCTTTGGCCATCAGCCTCTTGATATTCAGGATTGCGGCCGCCATTCTTAGCAACCCACACATCTCCAAGCCACATCTGCACTTGGTTAACGTCGAGGTCGACAATGCCAGCATAGCCAATCGCCGCCAGAATGCGCCCTAAGTTGGGATCACTAGCAAAGAAAGCTGTTTTAACTAAAGGTGAGTGAGCTATTGCCTCCGCTACTAAACGACATTCTTTTTCAGTCTTGCCACCTTGCACATCAATCGTAATAAATTTAGTGGCGCCCTCGCCATCTCTGACAATCATTTGAGCCAGCTTACGCGCGAGATCAATCAATGCAGCCCGAACCAAACCATAGCTAGCATCAGCAGTCGATTGAATCTGAACAGATGACTGGCCAGTCGCCATGATGATGAATGAGTCATTGGTCGAAGTATCGCCATCAATCGTGATCGCATTAAACGAAAGGTCGGCAATCTCACGTGTCAAAGAGGAAAGTAGTCCCGGTGCAAATCCAGCATCCGTTGCAATGAATCCCAACATGGTCGCCATATTCGGATGAATCATGCCCGCGCCCTTGCAAATACCTGTGATAGTCACAAGTCCAGCCGGGGCATCCATAGTGATGGATGTCGCTTTAGGCTGCGTATCTGTTGTCATGATGGCTTCTGCAGCAGCAAGCCAATGATCTTCACCTAAATCTTCTACTGCATTTGGTAAAGCAGCAATCAATTTAGCAATTGGAAGCGGCTCAAGAATGACGCCAGTTGAAAACGGCAAAATTTGTTCTGGATTGAGCTTGAGCTCTTTAGCCAACTCAGCGCACGTTGCTAATGCATCTTGCATGCCTTGCTCACCAGTTCCCGCATTGGCATTTCCAGTATTCACCACCAAAGCAAGAATCTCACCCTTAGTACCATCCAGGGCCAAATGCTCTTTACAAACCTGAACCGGCGCAGCACAGAATCGATTTAAAGTAAAAACACCAGCAACCTGGGAGCCAGGCATTAAAGTCATCACCAATAAATCTTTGCGATTGGCTTTTTTGATACCAGCTTCGGCGATGCCCATCTTAAAACCTTTAACAGGCTTTAGTTGGTCTTTTTGGGGGAGTGGTAAGTTAACTGTCATTATTCGACAATTGTAGAGGAGACTCTAAGGAACCACTTGGAGTGGCTATCTAAGATAAATCCCTTAATACCTGAGACTCAATTGATTTCCACTCTTCGTCAGTAAATAGACGTGAACGCGTGTGGAATGCCTTCCCCGTCGAACCCTCAAGGGAAAAAGTTCCACCCTGCCCTTCAATTACATCCAGAATTAGTTGGGTATGCTTCCAGTACTCATATTGGAGCTTGCCGATATAAAAAGGCACGCCTACAAGCTCCCCCAATTGAATATCGTAAGGGCCAATAGTGAGGTCCGTGGGTAAATAACAATTTGCCGCACTATTGTCACAACACCCCCCGGATTGGTGAAACATGACTTGACCATGTTCGGCTTTTAGCTGCTCAATTAGTTGGAGTGCAGCTTCTGTTGCAATTACCCGTTCTACCATTGCAATTTCCTTGGGGAGCTACATTAGACAAAAGGGCGGATTTCCCCGCCCTTTAATAAACATAAAAGCATTTCAGGTCAGAAGAAGCCCAACTTAGACTCACTATAGCTGACCAATAGATTCTTGGTTTGCTGGTAGTGATCAAGCATCACTTTATGAGTCTCCCTACCGATACCTGACTCTTTATAGCCACCAAATGCTGCATGGGCCGGATAAGCGTGGTAACAATTAGTCCATACGCGGCCAGCCTTGATGGCGCGACCCATGCGATAAGCCACATTACCATTGCGTGACCATACTCCGGCACCCAGACCATAGAGAGTGTCATTGGCAATTTCCAGCGCCTCCGCTTCGTCCTTAAAAGTGGTTACAGCCAAGACTGGTCCAAAGATTTCCTCTTGGAAGATGCGCATCTTATTGTGGCCTTTAAACAGTGTTGGCTGTACATAGTAGCCGCCCGCAAGATCACCTTCTAAATTTGCTTGTGAGCCACCTATCAGCACTTCCGCACCTTCTTGCTTACCCAAGTCCAAATAAGAAAGAATCTTGGTTAGCTGCTCTTTAGACGCTTGCGCACCCATCATGCTATCTGTATCGAGTGGATTTACATGCTTAATTGCAGCAACCCGCTTAAGGACTTTTTCCATAAACTTGTCATAAATACTCTCCTCAATCAAAGCTCTTGATGGGCAAGTGCAAACCTCTCCTTGATTGAAGGCAAACAAAACTAAACCTTCAATTGCCTTATCCAAGAATCCATCATCTTTATCCATGATGTCAGCAAAGAAAATGTTTGGCGACTTTCCGCCCAACTCAAGAGTTGCAGGAATCAGATTGTTTGCTGCAGCTTGCGCAATTACCCGACCAGTAGATGTAGATCCAGTAAAGGCAATTTTTGCAATCCGCTTACTGGTTGCGAGTGGCATGCCAGCTTCACGACCATAGCCATTGACAATATTTAACACGCCAGGAGGCAAGAGATCAGCAATCAATTCCATTAATACCAAAATAGACACTGGAGTAGATTCAGCCGGCTTTAAAACTACACAATTACCAGCAGCTAATGCTGGCGCAAGCTTCCAAGCGGCCATCAAAATTGGAAAGTTCCAAGGAATAATTTGACCCACTACACCCAAAGGCTCATGAAAATGATAAGCAACTAAGGTGTCATCAATTTGAGACAAAGCACCCTCTTGCGCACGAATACATCCTGCGAAATATCTAAAGTGATCCACTGTTAGTGGAATGTCGGCATTAAGTGTTTCACGGATGGCCTTGCCGTTATCAATCGTTTCAGCATAGGCAAGCAACTCTAAATTGACTTCAATGCGATCTGCAATTTTCAAAAGAATATTTCCGCGATCAGTTGGCGATGTTTTTCCCCAAGACTCAAAGGCCTTGTGTGCAGCATCTAAAGCTAGATCAATATCTTCGGCACTAGATCTAGCTGCTTGGGTGTACACCTTCCCACTGATCGGGGTAATAACATCAAAGTATTGACCTTTGACTGGAGCAACCCACTTTCCACCAATGAAATTATCGTATTTAGCTTTGTACTGAATTTTTGCGCCTTGGGCGCCGGGGGCTGCATAGATCAAAATCTTCTCCTATTAAGTAATCAATGCCATTCATGTTGATTTGCAAATGACGTTCGAGATACTTTCACTCAAGCGAATTCCTTAATCAATCAGAAGCAGCGCAGCAATTTATAAAACCATATAAATCTATTGAAAACAAGGGTATTTCCTGATCAAAAAACTGTATGACTGTTCATTTTTGTGACAATCTAGAATCCCATCCATCATTAAGGGTATTACCTCATTCAGCAATCGAAATTTGTTTATATAGTAGAAAACTAAATATCTGCAACATCAAAATGAAAATTGCCAATCTCCGAGACATCAGAAGAAGCTGGCTTCTTCACGGAGACCCGCCTGCTGATGGTCTTGAGACTCAATTAGGATTAACGGTTTATCGATCTTGGCAAAGATGTTTGCAATCTGGTTTAGATGCTTATCAAAGACAGTTGCCAGACAATATCTTGAGTGGCCAGATACTCCAAACTCGCATTGAACAGCGCCGAGATTTAATTGCATTAGCAAAACCCACCATGGGCTACCTACATGGCTTAATGTCTGGCAGTGGTGGCGTCATTGTGCTGTCTGATCACCAAGGGGTTATTGTGCACTCGGTCGGAGATGCTGAATTTATCTCCAAAGCTGATCGAGTGCTGTTAAAAACGGGCGCGTCATGGCTTGAAAAACATCGTGGTACAAATGCCATTGGTACAGCCTTATTTGATCGAATGGCAGTATCCGTAAATGGCTCAGAACATTTTTTAGAAAATAATGGATTCCTAAGCTGTACCGCAGCCCCCATCTTTGAGCCTGATGGCAAGATTAGCGGAGTCTTAAATATCTCCACAGATAAAAGTACTCACCACCCTCATACCCTCGGGCTAGTGAAAGCAACTGTCCACTCACTGGAAAAGCAATTATTTTCAGCCAATGAATTTCAATACGCCCTAATTCTAAGGGTGCATAACAGTCCTGAAGGCTTGGGGTCTATAGGCGAAGGAATCGTAGGAGTTGATGAAAGCGGGATCATTCTAGGAATTGATAGGGTTGCTCTATCCCTACTGGAAATGAAGGCGATTGATATTGGAGTAGTCAAGATTCAGCAAATCTTAGACACTTCATTAGAGCAACTCTTCGATAGGGCTAAAAAAGATAGTGCCAAGGTTCATGCATTAAGAATGCATAGCTCTAAATCTTTATTCTTCAGAGCAAGTTTGAGTCAGTCATATGCTTATCACCCCCGGGATTCTGCGGCACCCGACCATAAAGATTTTCCTGAAAATGAGGGTGTAGTTGAATCCGGAGCACTAAAACAACTTTCTAGAATGGCCATTCAAAAAACATTGGAGAAGACTAATGGAAACATTAGTCTTGCGGCCAAATTGTTACGAATCAGCAGAAATACTTTGTATCGCTATTTAAAGTCTCAACCCTAATTACGCCAAAGCGCCGCAGCAGTTCTTATATTTCTTACCGCTACCGCAGGTGCAAGGGTCGTTGCGGCCGACTTTAGGACCGGAGCGCATAGGTGCAGGGGTAATTTCAATTGCCGCACCACGGTCGCCGGTCGAACCAGCTACCTCAATATCTGCATCAGCATGCTGATATTGCACATCTGATAGCTTAGCTAAATCTTCATTCATGGACTCAGAAGCTTCATCCAACTCGCTAGCACTACGTATCTGCACCGTCATGATGCTTTTCACGACATCATTCTTGATGACGTTGAGCAGCTCACCATACAACTCAAATGCTTCACGACGATATTCTTGTTTTGGATCCTTCTGGGCATAGCCACGCAAATGGATACCTTGACGCAAATGATCTAAAGCAGCCAAATGTTCACGCCAATGCGTATCTAAGCTGTAAAGTAAAACAGAGCGCTCAAATCCAGCAAAGGATGCGCGTCCGGAAAGCTCTACTTTTGCATCGTAAGTTTCTTTTGCTGCCTCTAGAACCCGATCAACGATTTGCTCATCGTCCATAGACTCAGCATTTTCAACCCAATTTTTCAGGTCAACCGTTAAACCCCAATCGCTGGCTAATGCATTTTCTAGGCCAACCAAGTCCCATTGCTCTTCCATTGACTCTAAAGGGACGTATGGAGCGCAAATGCTACGTAAGACATCTTCACGCAAATTGGCAATTAAACCACCGACATCAGCACTTTCCAAGACTTCATTTCTAAGGCGATAAGTTTCTTTACGCTGATCGTTGGCGACGTCGTCATATTCCAACAACTGCTTACGAATATCAAAGTTACGGCCTTCAACTTTGCGCTGAGCAGACTCAATAGAGCGAGTAACCATGCCCGCTTCAATCGGCTCGCCATCAGGCATCTTCAGGCGATCCATTACGGCACGTAGACGATCCCCAGCAAAAATACGTAAAAGTGAATCGTCTAAAGAAAGATAAAAACGGGAAGAACCAGGGTCACCCTGGCGGCCAGCTCGTCCACGTAGCTGATTATCAATACGACGACTCTCGTGACGCTCTGTACCAATAATATGTAAACCACCGGAAGCCAAGACTTGATCATGCAAGCTCTGCCACTCGTCCTGCAAAGTCTTAATCTTGGTAGATTTTTCTGCATCCGAAAGAGCGGCATCTGCCTCAATTAAAGAGGATTGCTTGCCAACGTTTCCACCTAAAACAATATCCGTTCCACGGCCTGCCATATTGGTAGCAATGGTGATCATCTTCGGTCTACCAGCCTGAGCAATGATTTCTGCTTCGCGGGCATGCTGCTTCGCATTCAATACTTGGTGTGATAACTGACGCTTATCCAGTAAACCTGCAATTAATTCTGAGTTCTCAATCGAGGTTGTACCAACCAATACAGGTTGGCCACGCTTGAAGCAATCCTCAATATCTTTAATAACTGCATCGTAGCGCTCACGCGCTGTCTTATAGATTTGGTCTTGACGATCTTTTCTTTGACTGATGCGGTTTGGTGGTATCACTACCGTTTCAAGGTTATAAATTTCCTTGAACTCATACGCTTCAGTATCAGCAGTACCAGTCATACCGGCCAACTTGCCGTACATACGGAAGTAATTCTGGAAAGTAATTGTGGCTAGAGTCTGATTCTCATTCTGAATCTGCACACCCTCTTTAGCCTCAACAGCTTGGTGCAAACCATCAGACCAACGACGACCCTGCATTAAGCGGCCTGTGAACTCATCAACAATAATGACTTCACCATTCTGAACAACATACTGTTGATCACGGTTGTACAAGGTATGAGCACGTAATGCCGCATATACGTGATGCATCAAAGTAATATTTTGTGGGGCGTACAAAGAATCGCCATCATTCAAAGCGCGAAGCTCAACTAAAACTGTTTCGGCCTTATCGTGACCGCGCTCAGTTAAATAGACTTGCTGCGACTTTTCATCAACCCAGTAATCGCCTGGCTTTTCAACACCAGTGCCATCTGCTTTTTCTTCGCCAATTTGACGCTCTAAGTAAGCAGGCAATGCATTAATCTTGATGTACAAATCAGTGTGATCCTCGGCCTGACCAGAAATGATCAATGGGGTACGCGCCTCATCAATCAAAATAGAGTCAACCTCGTCAACAATCGCGTAAGCTAGGCCACGCTGAACACGCTGACCCAAGTCTTGCACCATGTTGTCACGGAGGTAATCAAAACCAAACTCATTATTGGTACCGTAGGTGATATCGGCCGCATAAGCCTCTTGCTTAGTCGTATGATCCATCTGGGATAGATTCACACCAACCTTCATACCTAAGAAGTTATAGAGTGTTGACATCCATTCAGCATCGCGCTGAGCTAAGTAATCATTGACAGTAATAACGTGAACACCCTTACCAGTTAGGGCATTTAAATACACAGGAAGCGTAGCAGTTAAGGTCTTACCTTCACCCGTTCCCATTTCAGCAATCTTGCCTTGATGTAATGCAAGGCCACCCATCATCTGCGCATCAAAATGGCGCATCTTCATCACTCTCGAGCTCGCCTCACGAACTACTGCAAAAGCCTCTGGAGCAATGTCATCCAATGACTCACCAGCAGCCAAACGCGACTTGAACTCAGCAGTTTTTGCTTGCAGTGCGGCATCATCCAAAGCTTGCACGCTAGGCTCGAAAGCGCTAACTGTAGCAACCACTTTGCGATACTGTTTTAAGAGGCGGTCGTTACGACTGCCGACCAGGGTTTTAAGAAGACCGATTACCATGGGATATTGAAGTAAATTAAGACCTTGAGTTTATCACCCGCACCCTCTTTTTATATGAACTTTGCCCCTAAACCTATCCGCACGAAAGCCGCCCATGAGTGGTTGGAGTATTTGCGCGACTCTGAAGGCTTAGGCGGCATTTTGGCCAAAACAGAAGATCTGGCCAAACTCAAAATTGCCCTTAAAGCGGCTCTATTTGAGCTGGATTTAGATAACTTAGCCCCCAAAATTGAGGCTGGATGGCGTTCTAGTGGTCGGAATGAGCTATTTTTATTGGTCAATGGGGCAAGTATCGCCACCCGTCTTCAACAAATTTTACCCAGTCTAATCAATGAGTTATCAAAAAAAGGGGTAATTTGCACCAGCATTAAGGTGCGCCTCAAGCCAGTACCACCCACTTGGGAAGTTAAACCCCAAGAGGGACGCCAAGCTGGCCAAAAGCCAACGGGCTTTAATGCCGTAGCAAGAGCTTCTTGGGAATCTTTATTGGAGAAATTAGCGCCGGACTCTGATTTGCGTAAGGCCGTTGAACGTCTTCTTCAAAGCAAGCCCAAATAATCCTAGAAAAAGAGGGGTTGGCTCTCTTTGGAATAGGCTGAGGGGGCTTTATTTTCTGGAAAGCTGCTGATTTCGTAAGAACTAGGGTCTTCCAAAAGCTTGCGCAAAAGCGCGTTATTGAGGGCATGACCTGATTTTTCAGCAACATAGGAGCCTACGATCGGGTGTCCAACTAAATAGAGATCGCCAATAGCGTCCAAAATTTTATGGCGAACAAACTCATCTTCATAACGCAATTCTTCGTTATTGAGAATGCGATGCTCATCGAGAACGATCGCGTTATCTAAACTTCCGCCACGCGCTAATCCCATCTCTCGCAATGCCTCAACTTCATGAGCAAAACCAAAAGTGCGAGCACGTCCAATCTCACTTCGATATGCGTGTTCTGCAAAGTCGACTGCAAAGCGCTGACCGGTCTTATCTACTGCAGGATGCTTAAAATCGATTATGAAATCTAACTTAAAACCAAAGAAAGGCTCAAGGCGTGCGAGCTTATCGCCCTCTTTAACCTCTACCAGTTTTTTAATCACTACAAACTGTCTGGGAGCCTCTTGCTCAGCAATACCAGCCGATTCCATTAAAAACAAAAATGAAGCAGCACTGCCATCCATGATGGGAACTTCTTCGCCATCAAGCTCAATTAATAAATTATCCAGCCCTAGGCCTGCACAAGCTGAGAGCAAATGCTCCACCGTGGAAACACGCACTCCATCCTTTTGAATCACTGAGGCCAAGCGGGTATCGCAAACCGCCAGAGCAGTAGCCGGTACAACCGATTGCTCCGGGGTATCTACACGCACAAATAAGATTCCTGAATTTACCGGCGCAGGCTTGATAGACAAAGTTACCTTGCGCCCCGAGTGCAAGCCAATCCCCACGGTTTTAATCGGAGTGGCGATTGTGCGTTGCTTCATCATGGTTTTATCTAAATTCAGGAATGATTTCTTAAAGCTTCTTCAAAATTGAAGCAGCGTCGCTCACTTCAAACTTGCCAGGTGCTTCACGATCTAAAGTGGTTACTACACCGTCTTCAACAATCATGGCATAGCGATCTGAACGAACACCTAGGCCACGAGCAGTCAAATCCAATTCGAGACCAAGTTTCTTGGTGAACTCGGCACTACCATCACCTAACATACGGATCTTTTTACCAACTTTTTGATCTCGTCCCCAAGCACCCATTACAAATGGGTCATTTACTGAGATGCACCAAATTTCATCAACACCTTTTGCCTTGATTGCATCAAAATGCTCAACATAGCTAGGAACGTGCTTTGCTGAACAGGTCGGTGTAAATGCGCCAGGCAAAGCAAAGATCACAATCTTTTTGCCAGCAGTAAGCTTTTCAACCTCGAATGCGTTTGGGCCAATTGCGCAACCTTCGCTTGCTTCATCTAAAAACTCATAAAGAGTAGCGTTTGGTAATTTTTGTCCGACTGCGATCATAAAGTCTCCAATGAAATAGTTGTCATGAGTATGCCAACGCTAACGCGGGATTCGTCGTCCGGAGGGGCGCCGCGCTGGCATTCTGCACAATCTATTGTATTGAGCAGTGGTTTAGTCTGCTTGCTTACGTAAAAAAGCTGGGATTTCGTAGTAATCAGCCCCTTTATCCAACATGGTTTTTGCCTGTGGTGAGCTATCAGCCCCTAAAGTCGGCGCAGAAGTCGCCTCACGATTAGGGCGAAAAACTCTCGGCAAATCATATTGGCTGTAATCAACACCGCTAGTTGCTGGTTGAGCGGCCATCGAGGGTGCACTACCTGCACCCGTCATTGCCAACCCAGCGCTAGTGCTCAAAGCCGAATCAAGACTTACCTTACTCATTGCTGCTGAAGTACTTGCTGGAGCAAAGCTGTTTAAGTCAGCCATTGTTGGCATCGCATCGTGCGTACCTGTAGCTTGTCTCCAAACCACTTCTGGCTGATGATGTTGGCGTGCTTGTGGATTATTCAAACCAGTCGCTACAACAGTGACACGCAAGGCATCGCCTAAGCTCTCGTCATAAACAGTACCGAAGATCACAGTAGCATCATCTGCAGCATAGCCACGAATCGCCGCCATGACTTCGCGAGTCTCAGACAATTTCAATGAACGACTGGCAGTGATATTAACTAATACGCCACGTGCACCAGACAAATCAACACCTTCGAGTAATGGTGAAGCAACTGCAGCTTCAGCAGCTAAGCGTGCGCGGTCCATGCCGGAAACTGTTGCAGTTCCCATCATTGCCTTGCCTTGTTCGCCCATCACTGTTTTCACATCCTCAAAGTCGACGTTGATCAAACCTTGTACATTGATAATTTCTGCGATACCTGAAACAGCGTTATGCAATACGTCATCAGCGCATGCGAATGCCTTATCAAACTCAGCATCTTCACCCATCACTTCAAAGAGTTTCTCATTAAGAACCACGATCAATGAATCTACATATGACTCAAGCTCAGAAGCTCCGTTTTCAGCGACCTTCAGACGCTTCACGCCCTCAAAGTCAAATGGCTTGCTAATAACACCAACAGTCAAAATACCCATCTCTTTAGCAACTTGAGCAACGATTGGTGCTGCACCAGTACC
>NZ_NCJB01000342.1:0-2367 GCF_002282275.1 Polynucleobacter sp. 39-46-10
GCCGATAAAGCCAACCCACGGCCGATCACAATGGGAAATAGGTTGGAGGTGAAGATTCTGGCCATGAAGTCGGTCAAACCAATAGTGGCGGATCGATCGACCTTGCGGCTTAGAGCATAGTCCTGCAATGTTGCCTCAATGGCCGTTACAGTTTTTTGATCTTCAGATTTGGAGAAGAGGATGCTGAGTTTTTCGGCCAAGAGATAGGCATCCCTTAATCCAAGGTTAAGGCCTTGTCCTGCAACGGGATGCAAAGTTTGGGCGGCATTACCAATCCAAACCTCATTGCCCTGAGTAATTTCTTTGCGGTAGTTGAGGCCTAGATCATAAAGACGACGATCTTGGATTTTGAGGAACTGACCAATACGCGAACCAAACTCGGCTTGCAAGCTCTTTAGAAAATCAGCATCACTTAAAGCAAGACGTGCTTGTGAAGAGCTTGGCGTTCCACACCAAACCAGATTCAGAATATTGCGACCATAGTGACTCGGCAGAACTGCTAAAGGCCCTTCGGAAGTAAAGCGTTCCCATGCTTGATGGGGTGCTGCATCTCCAACCTCGACTAAGCCAACTAAAGCGGACTGCTCATAGTCTCTGCCGGACTCAACCCAATCTTGGGTTTTAAATAAACCGCCTTCAGCATGCACTACGCATTTGGCTAGAATATGTGAAGTATCGGTATCAGCATTGATGTGCTCCCAAACAAAATTGGGACTCTTTGTTTGAATGACTCTTAAAGCCTGACGCAGTGTGAGATGAATATCTCGATAACGAACGATATGACCTAGAGCATCTTGCCCAAGCTCTTCGCGAGTCATCAGAGCGCGGCCAAAACGACCTGCTTGTGAGACATGAACTCGATGAATGTCCGCACACTCTGTAGGCCATGCCTTAATGGTGTCGAGCAAGAGTTTGCTACCGTGCGATAAGGCTATACCTCTGCTATCGGCAGCAGCTAAATCTGCATCATTCATAGGGTTGCGATCGAGCAAGACAATCTTAGCTTCTGGAAATTTTTGCAAGCACCATGCTGCGCAGGCTAGACCAACTGGTCCACCACCTTGAATCAAAATATCTAAGCTCTTTGCTGACATGCTTCGTAACTTAATTATTCTTCATCAGTGCTTCAATCTCATCGGCTTTGACTGGTACGCCGCGAGAAATCAATTCACATCCTGAGTCATTCACTACTGCATCATCTTCAATGCGGATGCCAATATTCCAGAAGCGTTCATCGACATCATCTGCTGGGCGAACGTATAGGCCTGGCTCAATGGTGAGGACCATGCCAGATTTAAGAATACGCCATGGTTTTTCAGCGGAATCTGTTGATGTGTTCAGTGGTTCGCGATACGAGCCGACATCGTGAACATCCATACCCAACCAGTGCGAGGTACGGTGCATATAGAAGCGACGATAGGCGCCAGCCTCAATTGCATTGTCTAAAGAACCTACTTCTGCAAGCTTGAGAAGCTTCTCATCAATCAGGCCTTGAGTGAGTACCTTTAACGCTGCCTCATGTGGCTGCATAAATGTATTTCCAGGTTTGGTTGCTGCAATTGCTGCCTCTTGTGATGCTAGTGTGATGTCATACAGCGTACGTTGCGGCCCTGTGAACCTGCCATTTACTGGAAATGTACGGGTGATATCTGAAGCGTAGCCATCCAGCTCGCAGCCCGCGTCAATCAGACAGAGTTCACCACTACGTAGCTCTGCATCACCAGCACGGTAATGCAGAATGCAGGAGTTGGCACCACCAGCAACAATGCTGTTGTATGCAACGCTTTGCGCACCGCTATAGCGGAATTCATGAAGAAGCTCAGCTTCGAGATGATATTCACGCATTCCAGGTTTGCAGGTTTGCATGGCACGAATGTGGGCACGTGCAGATATTTGGGCAGCGCGGCGCATGATATCGATTTCATGAGTATCTTTAAAGAGACGCATTTCATGAATCAAACTCTCTACATCATGAAACTCAGATGGTGGGTTAACACCAGCACGTGCCTGGGACCGTACTTGTTTCATCCAATGTCGTAAGCGACGATCTGTTTCAGCGCTTTCTGAAAGACGAATGTAGACCGCATCTTGATCAGCTAATAACTCACCCAATTTTTTATCTAGCTCAAGATTGCTGTAGGCATACTCCACGCCCAAGATTGAGGGTGCAGCTTCTGGCCCTAAACGAATGCCATCCCAAATCTCACGCTCTGCATCTTTGGGTCTGCAAAAGAGATGTGATTCCAGTTGTGCTTGTGATGTTGATCCAGCAATCTTTAATACGAGTGTTGCACCTGGCTCTTCAAAACCAGTGAGGTAGAAAAAATCGCTGTCGTGACGATAAGGAAACTCGCTATCGCGATTGCG
>NZ_NCJB01000343.1:0-2354 GCF_002282275.1 Polynucleobacter sp. 39-46-10
GCGGCAATAAAGTAACTATCAGATATGAGCCCAACCATAAAGCCATTCCGCTTCATTTGGTTGACAAACTCAATAACCCCATCCCTAATTGGCATGGACATTGAAACTTTTTCAAACTGATTTCGGTGTGTAAATTTAAAAATTTCCGCGATCTTCTCGCTTCTTGTGGCTGCATCATTTTCAGCAGAATCTAATAGCGCATCCAAGGTCTCCTCAGTATGGGTAAATTTAGCTAAATCCTTTACAAAACGGTTTGGAGTAATAGTACCGTCCATATCCAACAGAACCACTTTGCGACGACCTTTTTGCCTATTAATAATGTAGTCAAAGGAGGCAGTTGCAACCCTTTGCTCTTCATACATCTCTGAAATCTGCTCTACGTGTAATCTCCCAGCCTGACGTGAGTAGTGGTGAATCACTCGCGCCACCTCATTTGCCATTGTCGTTAAGTCAACTAGTGGCTGGCTATCATGCTCTAAGCTACCTATGTCAACTTCGCAGATACGCGCTCCCTTTAGATGGGCGTCTATTAAAAGCCCAATATCAACGCCGTACCCTGATTCAAAAGTTAGCTTTTTAAGCAGCGCCTTTTTGCATGCAATGATTCCCCCTAGTGGCTGAGAGATACATGACACTTCCGGGAAAAAAACTTTGAGCATTGGTTTTGCAGTGAGCTCCGTCACCCTACCGCCACCCCTGCTAAATTTAGCCTTAATAAAATCAGCGTTATCTGATAGTAGTGGCTCCAGCATCTTTGAGACAATATTCTCTTGTAACCCAGATAAATCACCGTCCAAAAAGACAATGTAATCATGACTCGCAGCTTCTATGCCGTCATGCATCGACGCCCCTTTACCGAGCATTGAACTGGTTATTACTATTGCTCCCGATTCTTTTGCTAGCCTAGCGGTATTATCTATTGAGCTATCGTCAATTACAATTACCTCACCCGTTGCCGTGTCAGATAGAGCGTATAGCACCACTGATGCGATTGCCTTTTCTTCATTCAGTGCGGGAATAACTACTGAACATAACTGATGTTTTGGTGGAATGCCAGATGAGGTGCCTTGCAAATTTTGACGTTTGCGAAACAACTTTTTTTTCATTTGCGCCACCGCTGCTGATTTAGTGCGAAGAAGATGGTTAAATTTTCTCCAAATTCGCATAAATAAATTCTTCATGCTCTTCTCCTACGAAGATCAAGGAATGGAAAAGTATACATAATGGCTACATGCGATCATTCATCCGGTTTAAATATTGCGCATGGAGTCTCCAATCGGCATGTTCAGTGACAATGATATTTTTTCAGTGGCGATGATTTTTTTACATGATGAAATATTTAATATTTCAAAAAGTATAGAATTGCCACAATGCCGTTCAATAAAAAAACATTTACGATTGCTGTCTGTCTTTTTTTAATCACCTTCAAGGTGGTGGCTTCCAGCATATTTATTCAGACTGGTATTGAGCGAACATGCCTTCGAACTGATGCCTGCTCTATGTCATTTGCCGATAGCTTATCTGTGATTAACGAAGAGGCTAGCGAAGAAGAACCTGTGCATACATTATTCTTAATGTCCCACGTTACAGGTAACGTCGGGGATGTTGAATTTAAGTTACCCGTCCTAGGTAAAATTTCAAGAAAGTTTTATCTCTCAAATGACAAGTTGAGTTTAGATAATATTCTTGATTGCCCTTTCAAACCTCCCAAAGCTTAATCCCAACCCATAGTTCTTTATTGATTTAGCCATTGGCTAACTGGATCTACCAAGAATTTTTCTTGGACCGGAGTTTGGGTTATTGCGATGCTAAATAGCTAATTTTTACGAAATTCTATCCAGGCATTCAAAGAAGTTTTTGGCTGATATTTTAAATATCAGAGCATTGCTCCAGACAAGATCCACATTAAGGGTGAGAGATTACCGCTTAATACGTCGGTTACTTTAGCAAGAGTAAGCACGTATGCGAGCAATATGTTGGGGTTTTAAATGAACAAATTATATTTATGCATTCCTTTATTTTGCAGTACGTTGATTGCTTGCGTTTCCCAAGGGGAGTTACCCGCCACTCAAGATCCCCGAACTGCAAACTCCAATCAAGCAAATTTAGTCAAAAAGGCCGACAAGAACAACAGCATCGGCTACTTGCAGGATGAGATGGCGATCTGCATTGGTGAAGTAAATTCTGGAGAAATAGCGAAATCTATTGATGGAAAAATTTTAGTTTTAAACCCCGCCAATCCCAGCACAAGATTCTTATTCGCCTCTCCGAACAAGCTCACCAGTAACGAAGCAGTGTTATTGTCAAAATTTAAGCGTGAATCTCAAAGATGTCGGCAAATTACTAAAAATATA
>NZ_NCJB01000344.1:0-2353 GCF_002282275.1 Polynucleobacter sp. 39-46-10
TTTCACCAAGTACCAGCTTGGACCCTAATATGATGTTTTAAAAGGAGTATTTTCTATTGCGGTGCATAAATGCACCAATTTAGCGCCTTGCTAGGAGTCTTGCTCAAAGCTTAAGTTAGCTCGGCGGCCGTGAATAGCTCTTTGGTATAGGTTTGGCGAGGATGCTGAACCATAGTCTCAGTATCACCAAACTCGACCACCCTTCCCGCTTTGAGCACCATGACCTCATGCGACATTGCTCGAATAACAGCCAAATCATGACTAATCATCAGATAGGCCAAGTTGTATTTTTTCTGGAGCTCAGTCAATAAGGCAAGCACTTGTTTTTGAATCGACACATCCAATGCTGAAGTGGGCTCATCTAAGACCAAGATCTGTGGTTTTAGGATCAAAGCACGGGCAATCGCAATCCGCTGCCTTTGCCCACCCGAAAACTCATGGGGATAACGTGTGAGAGCAGAACGGTCAATGCCGACTTCTCGAAGAATATCTAAGGCACGCTTCTCGCGTTCCGTCGCAGACAAATCAGGAAAGTGCACATCCAAACCTTCTGAAACAATTTGCATCACATTCATACGTGGAGAAAGTGAACCAAAGGGGTCCTGAAAAATCACTTGCAGACTAGAGCGCATAGCGCGACGTTCTGCTGGCTTTAACTTTTGCCAATCAACACCAAGTACATCCACATCACCCATGATTTCTGCGGCAGTGTCACCCAACAAACCTAAGACCGCCATGCCTAAAGTAGTCTTACCTGAACCAGATTCACCAATGACACCAATGGTCTGACCTTGCTTGAGTTCAAAACTCACTTTACGCAAGACCTGATGACGTGGAGGTTTTTTAAACCAAGCAGCAGCTTCAGTACCAGGGTAAGAAACGGATAAGTTATCTGCCTTTAGCAGGACGGGCGCCAATGGCATCACTGGCGCCAGATCGCGCACAGGCTCGCTATTTACTAGGGCTTTTGTATAAGGATCTTCTGGGCGCTCGAACACCTGCTTGGTTGATCCAAGCTCCATCAAGTTTCCTTGATTTAATACAGCAACACGATGAGCAAAATGCTTTACCAAATTGAGATCATGAGTAATCAGAAGAATGGCCATGCCACCATGATCTTTAGACTCTTCTTGTAACTCTTTGAGTAAATCCAAAATCTGCAAGCGCAGACTAACGTCTAAAGCAGTAGTTGGCTCGTCTGCAATTAACAATCTGGGTTTGCATGCTAAGGCCATCGCAATCATGGCACGTTGACGTTGGCCACCAGATAACTGATGAGGATAGGAATGGAAGCGTTTCTCTGGTTCTGGGATGCCAGTTTTCTTAAGTAACTCGATTGCTGCAGACATAGAGTCTGCTTTAGAGATCAAAGGTTGATATACCTGTACAGCCTCAACAATTTGATTGCCAATAGTGAACAAAGGGTTGAGTGCAGTCATGGGCTCTTGAAAGACCATGGCAATCTCACGACCCCGAATCTCACGGATATCTTGGATTGGCAAATCCAGTAAATTGACCGGCTGATTGCCGGCATTCGAGTCTTTACCGCTCCATAAAATACGACCAGATGTTTTTGCACCTTCAGGCTCAAGACGCAAGGGCGCCAAAGCAGTCAGCGTCTTACCTGAGCCAGACTCACCAACTAAGGCAACACGTTCCCCCACCCCAATCTCAAGATCAAGATGGTTGACAGCGAATTTCTCACGTCGACCTGAACCAAACGAGATTGAAAAATCCTCGTAGCGAAGTAATGGCGTAATTTCTGCATTCAGTTTTGGTGCGGAGCTCATGAACGCCCCCCACTCATGGCGCCTGACTTGCGAGAATCGAAAGCATCACGCAAGGCCTCGCCCATAAAAGTAAGCAAGAGCAAAGTGGCAACCAAGACCACAAAGGTCGATAGTGAAATCCACCAGGCATCTAAATTACTTTTACCTTGTGATAGCAACTCTCCCAAACTCGGGGTTCCTGGAGGCACACCAAGACCCAAGAAATCCAAACTCGTGAGCGACAAAATCGCTGCACTCATTCTGAAAGGTAAAAAGGTAATGACTGGTGTCAAGCTATTAGGCAGGATATGACGACGCATGATTTGCAAATTCGTTAAACCCAAAGCTCTGGCAGCTCGCACATATTCCAATGCACGATTACGGAAAAACTCAGCACGCACGTAGTCAGACAAACCCATCCAACCAAATGCTGCTAGTAAGATAATCAGGAGCCAAATACTGGGGTTAAAAATAGAAGCAAAGATGATCAGCAGATATAACTCTGGCATCGCTGACCAAATTTCAATCAAGCGCTGGGAAATCAGATCAAACTTGCCGCCAAAGAATCCCATTAAAGAGCCAGT
>NZ_NCJB01000030.1:0-19728 GCF_002282275.1 Polynucleobacter sp. 39-46-10
AATCAAGCAAAAACTAAAGGGATTGAGCCCGGTAAATTACCGAACTCAATCCCTCGTGCTAACCTAATTAAACTGTCCAACTTTTGGGGGTCAGTTCAGAGGGTGGCTTTGGTATTACTGGAGGGTTGGGCGAAATTGACTTTGTCCAAGCTCCACGTTGATTAAAACAAATTAGCATTCATGACTTTAGTCCAAGCGGCGACAAAATCATTTACAAACTTCTCTTTGTTGTCATCCTGTGCGTAGACCTCGGAGTAGGCGCGCAGGATAGAGTTAGATCCAAACACCAAATCAACTCGAGAGGCAGTCCATTTGGTATCACCTGTATTGCGCTCAACAATGTCGTAGCTATTTCGACCGGTAGGTTTCCACTGGTAGTTCATATCAGTGAGATTGATGAAGAAGTCGTTGCTTAATACGCCTTCTCTTTCTGTCAGAACGCCGTGCTTAGCTCCACCATAGTTTGTACCAAGAACACGCATACCACCAACTAGTACAGTCATCTCTTGAGCGGTGAGTCCCATTAACTGTGTACGGTCTAGGAGCATTTCCTCTGGCGTGACAACGTAGTGTTCTTTCAACCAATTTCGAAAGCCATCTGCCAATGGCTCAAGAACTTCAAATGACTCTATATCTGTCATTTCTTGGGTTGCATCACCGCGGCCCGCAGTAAATGGCACTTTAACGTCAAAACCTCCGGCCCTGGCAGCCTGCTCAATGCCAATATTGCCGCCAAGTACGATAGTGTCAGCAATGCTAATGCCTGATTCTTTGGCAATTTTCTCGTAGATCGACAGCACTCTGGCTAAACGCTCTGGCTCGTTTCCTAACCAGTCTTTCTGAGGTGCCAAACGAATGCGTGCACCATTAGCACCACCACGTTTATCTGAACCACGATAGGTACGGGCGCTATCCCAAGCGGTAGTCACAAGATCACTAATGGATAGGCCACTAGCTTTGATCTTCGTTTTGACAGCCTCAATACCGTAGTCTTTTGAGCCTGCTGGGATGGGATCCTGCCAGATTAATTCTTCTTTGGGAACATCTGGACCAAAATATCTTGCCTTAGGCCCCATGTCGCGATGGGTTAACTTGAACCAAGCCCTTGCAAAAGTTTCAGAGAAATACGCCTGATCCTGATGGAACTTCTCTGAAATCTTGCGATATTCTGGATCCATCTTCATCGCTATGTCTGCATCCGTCATCATGGGCATGCATCGTATAGAGGCATCTTCAACATCGACTGGCTTATCTTCTTCTTTGATATTGATTGGTTCGTATTGCCAAGCGCCCGCTGGGCTCTTAGTCAATTTCCATTCATAGTTGAGGAGTAAGTGGAAGTAGCCGTTATCCCACTGGGTTGGGTTTGTGGTCCAAGCACCTTCAATTCCGCTAGTGACAGTATCCCTGCCAATCCCACGTGTCTTGTGATTCAACCAGCCAAGTCCTTGCTCGTCAATCGGGGCGCCTTCTGGAGCTGGGCCAAGATTGGCTGTATTGCCATTGCCGTGTGCTTTGCCAACGGTGTGTCCGCCAGCAGTCAATGCAACAGTCTCTTCGTCATTCATGGCCATGCGAGCAAAAGTCACCCGAATGTCTTGAGCAGTTTTCAACGGGTCTGGATTGCCGTCTACGCCCTCTGGGTTGACATAAATTAAACCCATCATGACAGCAGCAAGCGGATTGGCTAAATCGCGCTCACCAGAATAGCGACTGCCCTCACCGCCACTTTTTTGGAGCCATTCTTTTTCAGAGCCCCAATAGATATCCTTTTCTGGATGCCAAATATCTTCGCGACCAAATGAGAATCCAAATGTTTTGAGTCCCATAGATTCGTAAGCGATAGTGCCAGCCAAGATCATGAGATCAGCCCAACTGACCTTGTTGCCATATTTCCTTTTGATGGGCCACAAGAGGCGACGGGCTTTGTCCAGGTTCGCGTTATCCGGCCAAGAATTTAATGGGGCAAAGCGTTGATTGCCTGTACCAGCTCCACCGCGACCATCGGCAATGCGATAGCTACCAGCAGAGTGCCAGGCCATACGAATCATGAGTCCGCCATAGTGACCCCAGTCTGCTGGCCACCAGTCTTGGCTATTAAGCAGTAGCGCTTTCATATCCAGCTTGAGTGCGCTTACATCGAGCTTATTCAGCTCATTTCGATAGTTAAAAGATGGGCCCATTGGATTTGTCTTGGTATCTTGCTGATGAAGAATGTCGAGATTCAGTGATTTTGGCCACCATGCCATAGGGGTGTTGCTAGATTCGGTATTAGCGCCGTGAGCAACTGGGCACATTCCTTGTGATGTCATTTAGATCTCCTTGTAGGTAAATCATGTTTGCTTAGTTAGCCTGACTTGTTCAGATTAACTGATAAAGCGGTAATTGGTACGCTTATGGCCTATTTATCTATTCACCGGATATAAATGCGATGAGAATGCTCATGATCTGCCCGCCTTGATGAGCTCTGACTTCAAAATGGTTGCCAAATCGCTTTCATAACGATGGTTAAGGAAGTACAAGCCTTCTGCAATTACAGCTAAGCGATTTTGGATTTTCATTTTTAACTCCCTTCGTATTATTTGTAGCGATGGAATCATCTTGCTCCCTATCGAATAATCTGTCTAATTAATTAAGATGATGTTATTGATCGAATAAATGAATATCTAGAACAAATTGTTTTGAGCTGAATCACCCTCACAGAGCGAGGCTTAGAAATACTTGGCGGGTCGGGCGATATTCGACTCGCGATCAATCGATTAAAAGAAGTTGCGCCTCTTAAATAGCCTATATGAATCAATGGTCCACAAGGCCAAAAAATGACTGTTCGATTGAGTGTGTGATTGCATTACACCCTAAGGGTTGATGTGATAAAAAGCATTTCCGCAAATACCAAGATAATTAAGGGTGTATAGAAGGGCGAGTGGATTACCAGTAAATTTATTTGAGAAAACTGTACACACCTGAATAATTATGAAGCATTGTTAAATTAACTATTTATAGCTAAGATTTTTATATGAAAAAGATATTATTTGCCGCACTCTTATCGATAGCGGCTGTATGTTCTATGGTTCATGCTGCTGATATAAAGGTAGCTGCCGTTGAATTTAATCCAGCCCCAAAAGAAAAAGCCCCTAGATTTCTCTAGAGGCTTTTGGTGTTACTGGTGGGTCGAGTGAGATTCGAACTCGCGACCAACGGATTAAAAGAGCTATGTTAACGCCTACAGACTCAACTTATCACATCAATACACGATGTAGTTAAGGGCTTTGGTTAGTTGCTAATTTACAAGTTCACAATAGTCAAGATCACTCGACAATCCATTAGGCGTATGTATTGGCAGTTCCAAATTTCCCGAGGAGTTAGGAATCGCTCTTATGGAGATGATGGGGGCTGATCCAAGAACAGTGCCAAAGATTGATGTAATAGCGGTATCAGCCGCATCATGTCCAGTGCAGATACGTAAAAGCCCATTGGAATAGCAACTCCAGAGGGATCAAATATGTACCAGCGCCCATCAAGATAAACCTCAACATAAGCGTGAAAATCAGTGGGCCCTAGGATAGGATCGGAGCCGTAATCAATTCCCGTAACAAATCTAGCTGGAATGCTGAGTGCTCGACAAAGCGCAATCATCAGATGAGCATAATCTCTGCATACCCCTGTTTTACTGAGGTAAGTATCAATCGCAGTGGTATGTGCAGTGGATGAATTGGCTTGGAAACGAACATGGTTACAGACCCAGTTGCAAATTGTTTGTATTCGCTCATACCCATGGTTAAGTCCACCAAACTGTTTAATCGCAATATCCCGCATAGAATCAGATTGGCAGTAGCGGGAAGGGTACAGGAAGCTAATGAAGGATCCCGGTAGGTCGGCAACTGGCGATTCATGAATTTGGTTGGGGGGTGCTGAGAAATGATTTAAATCCACTATGCCACCATAGTTCAAATTCAAGAAGCCGGGCATTGCTTTCAAGCGCAACAGCCTAGAGTATGTAGTCGGATTCTCATACACGATCAAATCGATATTCTGATTAGTATTTAAGTACTCATTACGCAGTATTTGATAGTCTGTCTTGGCGGCATGGATGCTAAAAATAAAATCACTATTCGGTTGTTCAACTTCATAGTTAAGCTGAATGGAGAACTCGAGTCGAATTGTTGGGATAAGGGGTATCGAAGAAAATGAGTTGCTCATATAGCGTGATTGACTAATATTTAAAATAATCAGCTACTGTAAGGACATCTGGCTCAATAGTCTGTCTGTTGGCGGACATATTGAGCGACGGGAATTTAAGTATAGGTATTGCTTATCTTTGCTTAGTAAGCTTGTATTAAAAGCAAGCAATAGCCTTCAAATGAATTCAGAAGTTTTTAATTAAGTCTCTAGAAGTACAAACTCCCCAAGAGAAAGTTTTTCTCTAAACTGGGAGAAAGAAAACTGAGCCTTACTTGCCCCGGAGCTTAGAACTTCAATTTTCCCCTCTGGGGTTAGGTTTGCCAAGTACTCCCCAGCAGGAAATAGAATCTCGGAGAGATTATTTTTGCTGGTGGAGTAGGTGCTTAGGATCAGCCCTTTGGTAATTTCAATGCGCATGACGTAGCTTAAGTTCTAAAAGCCAGTGCAAAACAATCAATTGCACACTTTGGTTAAAATTCTGCACCAAATTAGATCCAGCTTAAATCAAATGAATCACCCCTTTATTTTTTAGAGTTTTGAGTCACTTTGGCTTGTTTCTTAACTGTTAAATGCACTTACTTGGGGCAGATTATTTTTCGCCACCTCATAAAAAATTGTTTAATCAACTTATAAGAAATCTTGTGCAATGCAGTAATCACTTCTGACGACTAGCTATGAAACTAATCACTGCAATCATTAAGCCTTTTAAATTAGATGAAGTTCATGAGGCTCTTGCGCATATCGGTATTAACGGCATGACCTCATATGATGTGCGAGGGTTTGGTCGCCAAAATGGACATACTGAACTCTACCGAGGCGCTGAGTACGTCATTGATTTTCTGCTGAAGTTGAAAATCCAAGTGGCTGTTAGCGATGAATTATTGGATGACGCCATGCAAGCGATATCAAAGGCGGCATATACCGGAAAGATCGGTGACGGAAAGATCTTTGTATGTTCGCTTAATGAGGTAATCCGTATTCGAACCGGAGAGTCGGGTCCTACTGCCCTATAGGACTTACTGTGACTGCGACATCGAGTATGTGATCTGCACCACCATGAATAACTCCGCGTATAGGGGATACATCTCCATAATCTCTGCCATGGGCCAGATGAACATAGTCCTCGCCAGGTGAGTCGAAGCCCCAGCGATTATTAGTGGGGTCTAAATCACACCAGGTCCCGAGACCAAGTTTCCCTTGCTCATCAACTGATGGGATGTATACCGATGCCCAGGCATGGGAGGCATCCCCTCCAACCAGTCGGGCTTGGCCTGGCGGCGGATTGGTAAGAATATAGCCGCTAATGTATTTAGCAGGCAGTCCAATACTCCGCATCGTAGCAATCAGAATATGAGCAAAATCCTGGCAAACACCTTCGCGATTTTTGAGGGCCACTACGGCTGGCGTATCAAGATCAGTACTTTTGCTAACGTAATGAAATTCGCTATATATGCGCCGCATTAAATCGACTGCTGATTCCAAAATAGGGCGATTGCTTGTAAAGTTGGCACGTGCAAATTCTGCAAATTCCGGACTTGGGATGACATACCGAGATGGGAATAAGAATTCGGATGCGGGATCCCACTGGGTTCCCGAGTGGTAGCGAAAATACTCCCGGACCTGCTCCCAAGAGGGTACTTTGGCAGATTCAAAATTAATGAATTGAGATTTTTTAGTTTCTACTTGTGATCTCGCAGAAATCACTAATGACCTATGCCTCGTCTCTAAAGAAAAATACGTACAAGTATTCCCGTAACTATCACAATGTTCTTCTTGCCATGCTGGTCGTGGTTCGATTGATAGGTTGGCCTGCAGAATTGATTGTGTTTCGGTGTTTGTCGGCTTTAGATGAGTTAGATGTTGCGCAATCTCTACGTTGGGATCGTATTGATAGGTGGTGTCATGAATGATTTCTAAAAGCATGGCCGGGATTTAGGTTTGGACTCGGTAGTCTATTTCATGTATCAAATTAAAATAGCGAGCGCTAATCTCATCAGAAGCGCTCCAAGCGGAATAAGAGCAATTACTAAAGCAATTTCTGAGGTTATAGAGTGCACCAGATGCATCTCGTAGGCATAAATTTTCTAATGTGTAATCTTGCAAACTTGTAACGCTTCTGGTCAACGCGTCTGGCTGATTGCGCTCTGTGCCGGCCAACTTTGAAAGCCTTGCCCTCAAAGCTTTACTCACCCATGCCAAAGATCGTGGATTCTCATCATCTAAGACTAGTAATTCAATAAGGGGCTCTAGCTCCCGACTTTGTTGGTGTTGAGCGTGGAAGGTGATGGTGCTATCAAAGAGGGCTAGTAGGGCCATATAGCCAGAGTTATTCGCATTTGGATTATTGAGTAATCCGGATGTCACAGCTAAGTCGAGCACTGAGGTTAAAAATGAAAGCCGTTCAATGTGTCGACCAATAGCGAGTAACTGCCATCCATCATCACGGGTCATGCGATCGGTTTGTGCTCCAGTAATAGCGGCTAAGGCGCTGTTAGCACGATTAAGTGCCTCAATTGCCAGTGAAGGTGAGAAGTCTTGATGCCCTGTTGCCTTATGACAACCTGCTTGGAAATTCTCAATACAGTAATTAATGGTGCTCCATTGCTCAGTAGATAGTCTTTCACGAATGTTAGAGGCGGTTCGCTTCATTGCATTGAGGTTATAGCCGACACTGGTAGCATGATCATTCTTATTCAGGCAATCAATTAAGGTTCTTTCAAAAATACGATGTCGATTTTCACCTTGATCTAAATTGCTTGGCACTCCATCGGGCACAAGACCATATTGAACGCAGAGTGTTTCTAACCATCCCCATAATTGCTTAGATGGGGTGTATTCGCTATTGATGCTCTCTAAGTAAAGTTTCGCTAGGCGCAAGGCATTTTCACTACGCTCTGTATATCTTCCAAACCAATATAGATTTTCAGCGGCACGACTTGTCACAAGCCGTTTTCTTTGAGCCGTTGTTTTAACGGGCGGCTGTAATTGTGCTGCATCTGCATAATGCGCTTGATTACCCAGAACCCAGACATCAGCGCTACTACCACCGCGTTGCATTGATGCAATACCCGAATCTGAAGTAGCAATACGAGCCAATCCTCCGGGTAATACTTGCCAGCTGTTGGAGCCATTACTCAAGGCAAACACTCTGAGCATGTAAGAGCGTGGCTCTATTAAGGAGGCATTGTTCAGATTAAATGCGTTGAGCCATACCGGCATTTGTGCCAGAGGGATATAGGTTTGAACGGTGTAATCCTCAGGCTGACGAGTAATTCTGCCAATCCATTCATTCAGTTGTGATGGGCTTAAGCTACCCCCTAGACAAGATTCATAACTCACATGTCCTGGGGTGTAGGGGTAGGTTGGCTTGATCGCACTGGATTCAAGATGTGGAATAGCCGCATCTAAGGCCGCTCTTTCGCCGCACCACCATGTATCCATAGCGGGTAACTGGATTTCTTCATTTAAGAGACGCTCGCTAATACCTGGTAAAAATCCAAGTAGGGCAGGCGATTCAAGAAAGGCCGAGCCTGGTGCATTTGCCAGAATGACATTGCCTGCTCTGATTGCTTGTAGTAGTCCTGGGACGCCTAAGGTGGAATCAGCTCGAAGCTCTAAAGGGTCTAAGAATTCATCATCTAGGCGTTTGAGTAAAATGTGCACTGGCTCCAGACCGCGAACGGTTTTCAGAAAAACGTGCTGGTCTCGAACTGTTAAGTCGCTGCCTTCAACCAGTGTGAGGCCTAGGTGGCGTGCAAGATATGCGTGTTCAAAGTAGGTTTCGTTATAAGGCCCAGGGGTGAGTAGGGCGATATGGGCATTTGGCCCTGCAGGGCTTTGAGATTTCAGTGATTCAATTAAATCTCGGTAGGCATTAGCTAATGGTGAGATTTGCATTGATTCATATGCTTTGGAAAACTGGCGAGCAATGAGATTGCGGTTCTCGAGTAAATACCCAAGACCTGAAGGGGCTTGAGTGCGTTGCGAGAGTACGGACCATTTACCATTTGGCGCACGCGCTAAATCAAATGCAATGATGTGAAGATGTTTGTTGCCCCTAGGGGTGATGCCACGCATGGAGCGCATGTATCCTGGGTGTCCATGTATTAGGGCAGGAGGGACCCAACCTTCTTTTAGTAAATTCTGCTCCCCATACACGTCAGTCATGATGGCTTCGAGTAAGCGCGCTCTTTGTAAAACACCCGACTCAATCTCTTGCCATGCAGAGGCATCAATGATGAGTGGAAATAAATCTACTGACCATGGACGTTGTGGCCCATATTCGTCTGCATAGACGTTGTAAGTGATGCCGTTCTCTCGAATTTGCCGATTGAGTTCCTGCGTTTTTTGATCGAAATCCGCCAAGCCAGTAGGCTCGAGTTGTTCAAAAAAAGTCTTCCAGTGCCCCGCTAGCGTTGATGCACTTTCATGTAGTTCATCAAAGTGCCCGTCTTTAGCCGTAGGCGCAAGCTGAGCCACTTCTTCTGCAAGTGATGGCTTGTTATGGGGTGAGTTATTTTGAGGGGATTCCACGACTTATTGTCTCACCGGCGCATATCTAGTGTGAACGGAAATTCTTGGCTGACGGCAAGATTAATGTTTGCCTGAATACCCTCGATGGTTCCCGGCGTATGACCCATACGGAAGAAGCGTGAAAGTCGGCGACTCTCTGCTTCATAGGCATTAATTGGGAAGGTGTCGTAATTGAGGCCGCCTGGGTGAGCCACATGGTATTGGCAGCCACCAACAGAGCGCTTCATCCAGGTATCGATGACATCAAATGTCAGTGGTGCATGAACCCCGATACTAGGATGCAAGCTGGATGGTGGATTCCAGGCTTTATAACGTACACCTGCAATATATTCTCCTGCAACACCAGTTGGCTGAAGTGGTAGAGGCTCCCCATTGCAGGTAATGGCGTAGCGACTTTGATTAAGGCCTGTAATACGAACCTCAAGTCGCTCTATCGACGAGTCAACATAGCGCGCTGTTGCACCTGAAGCATTCTCTTCGCCCATGACGTGCCAAGGTTCAAGCGCATTGCGCAGAGTAATTTCGGCGCCCATGGTTTGAACTTGCCCAATTAATGGAAAGCGGAACTCCAGGTGAGGTGCAAACCATTCTGCCTTGAAGTCATAACCCAAACTCTGCATCTCTTCGATGATGTCTGCGAAATCCATCTTGATGAAAGTAGGTAGTAGGCAGCGATCATGAAGTTCTGTACCCCAACGAGTTGCGGGTGCTAAATACGGCTTATCCCAAAAGCGAGCAATTAATGCTCGAATGAGCAACTGCTGAACGATGCTCATCTGGGCATGGGGTGGCATTTCAAATGCGCGTAGTTCAAGTAAGCCAAGTCGTCCGGTTTGACTATCTGGCGAATACATTTTGTCGATGCAGAATTCGCTGCGATGGGTATTCCCCGTCACATCAATCAGGATATTTCTGAGTGTGCGATCCACAATCCATGGCGGCATGCTGGCCCCAAACTTTTCACGATTCTCATGAATTTGTTTAAGGGCAATCTCAAGTTCATAGAGTTGGTCGTTACGCGCTTCATCCACTCGAGGCGCTTGACTGGTAGGGCCAATAAACATGCCGCTAAAGAGGTAGCTCAAGCTTGGGTGGTTATGCCAATACAAAATTAAGCTCGCGAGCACTTCTGGGCGACGTAGAAATGGGCTATCGATTGGGGTGGCACCACCCATGACAAAGTGATTTCCACCGCCAGTACCGGTATGACGACCGTCGGTCATGAATTTCTCAGCGGATAGACGGGATTCAAAAGCAGCGTTGTAGAGAAATTCGGTATGTTCGACTAATTCTTTCCAGTTATGCGCCGGATGAATATTCACTTCGATGACACCAGGATCTGGAGTGACTTGCAGGAGCTTTAAACGGGGATCGCGCGGAGGAGGGTAGCCCTCTATGACGATTTGGAATTGCAATTCTTCTGCTGTTGCCTCTACTGCTTGTACTAGATTGAGGTAATCCTCTAAGCGTGCTAATGGCGGCATAAATACATAGAGCGCTCCATTCTTACCTCCATGCTTATTCTCTACAGCAGGTCCGTTCGAGCGCATAGGATCACGCGTCTCCACACACAATGCAGTTCTAGTAATCCAGGCTGCTGATTCTTGGCGTGCAGGTGTGCGAACTTCTTCCGACTGGCTCCATACGCTTGTCTGGGGGGTCGAGTTATCTTTGCCTAATGCGCGGAACTGTTGCTGAATGGGTGTGAATGAAGCGAGCGGTGGCTTTGGTGCAAAGGGATCCTCTTCAATGAGATAGGGATAATCTGCTTTGCTAGTCCAGGGGAGTGAATCTAGTGGCAAGCGATAACCCATTGGCGAGTCACCAGGCAGGAGCAAGAGTCGATCATCGCGATAGATCCACGCACCAGTCTTCCATTTGGTATCCAGGTAGCCCTGGCCTTTGTCTGCTTCAATTGGTAATACATAACCAATGACCGAATCCAACTTTTGAGTGAAGACCCGCTTTAACCGAGTGCGCTCCATCTCGTCATCTAGATTGGATTTAAAAGGATCAACATTGACTGGTAACTTGGATTCGCGCCAGAGGTAGTAGAAGGTGTCCTCATAAGCTGGCTCGATAAAACGATCTGGTAAGCCTAGGTTTTTAGTAAGCGTATGAATAAATCGATCTGCATCCTTGCTTGTGTAGGTGATCGGGTGTGACTCATCAGCAAAAAGTTTGGGGTTTTTCCAAATAGGGGTTCCATCGGCCCTCCAGTAAATGGATAGAGCCCAGCGTGGAAGCTGCTCGCCTGGATACCATTTGCCTTGACCAAAGTGCAGGAAGCCGCCATCACCATATTCGGCGCGGAGTTTGCCGACTAGGTCGGTAGCGTAAGCGCGTTTCGTAGGGCCAAGCGCATCGATATTCCATTCACGTTCATCACGACCATTGACGGATACAAAGGTTGGTTCGCCACCCATTGTGAGGCGAACATCGCCTGCTACAAGCTCTTTATCAACTTGTTCGCCCAACTTCAAAATGTCTTCCCACTGCTCTTCCGCATAAGGTTTCGTGACACGTGGAGACTCATAAATACGTGTGACCTCCATTGTGTGTTCAAACTCAACTTCGCACTTGTCAACACCGCCTTCAATCGGGGCAGCGCCTGATGGTTCTGGTGTGCAAGCTACGGGAATGTGGCCTTCACCAGCCATCAGGCCAGAGGTGGGGTCGATCCCGATCCAGCCTGCGCCTGGGAGATATACCTCGCACCAAGCATGTAGATCCGTGAAATCCACTTCAGTGCCGCTCGGGCCGTCAAGAGACTTTACATCGGGCTTTAATTGAATGAGATAACCAGAAACAAATCTTGCTGCGAGTCCGCAAAGACGCAAGAGATTTACCATCAGCCATGCGGAGTCACGACAAGAGCCGCTTCTTAAATCTAAAGTTTCATCAGGTGTCTGAACGCCGGGCTCCATGCGAATGAGGTAGCCAATATCACTTTGAACTTTTTGATTGATCTTCACCAGAAAATCAATCGTGCGCATTTCGCTTCTATCAATCGTCTTGAAGTACTTGTTCAATGTTGCATTACGCATTCTTCCTAGATAAGGGCGCAACTCTTTTTTAAGATCTGCGCTGTACTTAAATGGGAAATTTTCTGCATCTGGCTCAAGAAAGAAATCAAATGGGTTGTACACCGCCATTTCAGTAACAAGATCAACCGTCACCTTGAACTTGCTAGTGGCCTCTGGAAATACCAATCGTGCTTGGTAATTCGAGAATGGATCTTGCTGCCAATTGATGAAGTGGCCTTCTGGTTCTACCTTGAGAGAGTAGGAAAGAATATGGCTGCGGCAGTGCGGGGCTGGTCGCAAGCGAATGACCTGAGGACCCAGCTTGACTGGTCGGTCATATTGATATTCAGTGACGTGGTGTAGGGCGGCGTGGATAGACATGTTCAAAGTCTATGAGTGCACCAATATGCGCAATTATTACAGTGCACACTAATAGTGCTAAAAATAGGTTTACGCCCAATATTGGGTAGAACCAGTCAAAAACTGGTCATTTAGCTATTTGCAGTACAGGCAAAAGGAATAAGTTGTAGTTGCATCCTTACCGAAAGTTGATATGTCCAAGCCAACCACCCTGACAATCAGTAGCAAAAATTACTCCTCATGGTCGCTGCGTGGCTGGCTCATGATGAAGTTTTCTGGTTTGAAGTTCACGGAAATCCAGGTGGCGCCCGATGATGTTGATAACCGCGCTGAATTATTACTGTTGTCACCATCAATTTTGGTTCCTCGCTTAGATCATGATGGTTGCAAGGTCTGGGATACCTTGGCAATCGGTGAATATCTCAATGAGCTAAATCCTAAAGCGCACTTGCTTCCAAAAGATCCTGTAGCGCGAGCACACTGTCGTTCCATTTGTGGCGAGATGCATTCTGGTTTTTCTGCACTTAGGGCTTCACTACCAATGAACATCAAGGCCAAATTTGATTCCTTCAAAGTTTGGTCAAAGGCACAGATTGACATCAATCGTGTTTTAGTAATTTGGCAAGACTGCCTCTCTACTTATGGTGGACCTTTTTTATTTGGAAAAGAGCCCACTCTTGCTGACGCCATGTTTGCGCCAGTTGTTACTAGATTCCTGACTTACAACGTTGAGCTGGATAAGGCTTGCCAGAAATATTGCGAGCACATCATGGCCTTGCCGGAGATGAAGGAATGGGTGATGGGCGCCATTGAAGAACCCGATGACATTGAAGAACTTGAAGTGGAGTTTTAATTATGAAAACACCTGACTCATTTAAAAGTAATACTCAGTTTTCTCATGTAAAGCCGGGTGATACCCAATTTCTTCCAGGAGGGTTGCGAGATTTCTTCTTGTATCGCGATCTAGGTGTAGCTAAAGCGACTAACGGCAAGGTTATTGCTCATTTAGTGAAGGCCAATAAGCCGCCAGTGAATGGTACAGGTTGGCACTTTCACGTAGCTGAATTCCAGATTGTAGTGATGACAAAAGGTTGGGCGCGCTTTATGTATGGCGATAAACCAACCTTGGTAGAGGCTGGCGATGTAGTTCATCAAATGCCTGGAATAGTGCATTACCTCTATGACTACTCACCAGATATGGAATACATGGAGATCGTAGGCCCTGCAGACTTTGGTTCTGTACCAGTGGAAGTGGGTCCTGCAGAAGTGCCGGGAGTAACACCATGGAGGTAGTCAAAATCAATAGTCCGCTGATCTCAGATTTTGCTGTGCTGTTTCAGCGGATTATGAATCTCGCTCAGGAGCTTGATGCCATGCGAGAGCATTATCGTGAGCTCTATCAAAGGATTGAATCTGGCGAAATTGGGCTTGAAGAGGGTAACCCGCCCGATCGTCTCAAAGAATTCAATGTCGCTGGTTTTGTGCATCTCTCCATTGTTGCTGCGCGTTCTGCGCAAACGGCAGCGATGATTGCTAATAGTGTTTCCTTAAGTCGTGTTTTCGATCCTTCGTTGAAGGATTACGAGCGAGCATTTCGCCATATAGAAAGCAGGGCGACTTAATGATGTACCGTGCTTATCAAACCTTTGCAAATTTACATGACCCGATTCGTTTGTTTGCGAGCGCCTCTGAGCGTGTATCCAATAATTGGTTTGGAAGCTTTACACTCAATCCCATGCAGCGATTAGCTGCTCATTATGAGCAAATCTCATTACTGGGTTTCACGCACACTAGACCAGACTTTAAGATTCAAGAAGTGGTTGATTCCTTAGGTAAAAGCAAGATAGTGTCTGAGGAAATTTTGTATTCCACCCATTTTTGTAACCTAGTGCGGTTTAAAAAGGATGGGGTAGAGGGTCAGCCAAAGATTCTATTGGTAGCCCCAATGTCTGGACACTTTGCAACTTTACTTGCCGGCACAATTAAAACGCTACTCAAGGATCACGAGGTGTATGTCACCGATTGGTTGAATATCCGAGACATCCCCGTGAGTTGCGGTGAATTTGATTTCGACTCTTATATAGAGCACATCATCCAATTCTTGGAATACATTGGCCCTGGCACTCATTTGATGGCCGTCTGTCAGCCAACAGTAGCCTGCTTGGCTGCGACTGCCATTATGTCGGAAGATAAAAACCCTTGTGTACCAGCAAGCCTCATTCTGATGGCCGGCCCAATTGATGTGAGTCAGAGCCCCACCAAAGTAAATGAGTTGGCCACTAGCAAGCCGATGTCGTGGTTCGAAGAAAAATTGATCGGTATTATTCCCGATCAATTTAACGGTGTTGAACGTCGCGTTTATCCTGGATTTTTACAGCTGATGGCATTTATGAGTATGAATCCAGAGCGTCATGCCGACTCATTTAAAAAGCTTTATGAGTATCGTGTTAATGGTGATAACGAGAAAGCAGATGTTATTCATGATTTCTACGAAGAGTACTTTGCAATCATGGATTTATCGGCACCTTTCTATTTAGAAACGATTCAAAAGGTTTTCATGGATCGTGATCTCGCAACAGGAAAGCTAACCTATCAAGGTAGGCTAGTTAATCCAAGGTTAATTAAAAAGACGTTTCTATTAACTGTGGAAGGTGAGCGTGACGATATTTGTGGCATAGGACAAACATTGGCAGCACAGGATCTTTGCAGCGGTCTTCCGGGTTATAGGAAGTCACATCACTTACAAGCGGGGGTTGGCCACTATGGCGTTTTTAATGGCAAACGCTGGGATGGGCAAATTTACCCTGTAGTTCGCAATCTTATTCAATCCGCTCTTTAAATTAAGGGGGTAGCATGGTCGTTTACATTGCTCGCAATATTATTGCCAGAATGCGTGGCAATGACGGAACGGATAAAGGTCGCTTTCCGTTGAATCCTCGGAAATATGAGGCCAAAAAAACCAACGATGGCGCATTAGAAATTCTTCGAGATACCGGTGAACCAGTTTATTTACTGCCATTTATCTGGTGGGAAAGGATGGAGATGGGGGATATTTTAATTGCTGCCTAAGGGGTATTAATGAAAGCGATTTCCCGACCTTAAAATTTTTAGCTGTTTATTTGAATTTGTGTAATTATTGCAATCACTTTGTCGGCTGGTAATCCCCCCTTATTTAACCGAGCTCAGAAGTAGAGTTAATTAAGCAACCATGGCCAGTCGCTGTTTCGGGGTGATGCCGCCCAATGCCATGTTTGGACGTTGATGATTATATTTATACATCCATTGCGTTGCAAACTCTTGAACTTCATCCACGCTTTCCCAATAATGCTGAGATAACCATTCGTATCTGACAGTACGATTAAATCGTTCCACATAAGCATTTTGTTGTGGTTTACCTGGTTGGATATGTTGTATGTGGATTTGATGCTTTGCTGCCCATTCCATGAGTCTGCCGCTGATGAGTTCAGGCCCATAGTACATGCAGAATGGTAGTCAGCCGCAGCAATTTAAGCCATGCTTGTGATTGCGAGATCATAAACAAGGAGTATTGCTATGGCTGACCACTTAAACAATAAACCCTATGGGGCATGGATTGCAATTGATATTGCCAAGGACTTTAATGCCGTGTTAAGCGAGACTAAAGAGGGTAAACGACAGCATTTTCGGATGGCTAATTCTGCATCTGACCATGACCGCCTCCTTTCTTATCTCAGAACTTTGCCTTCGCCTTGCATCATTGGCTTTGAAGCAACCGGCAATTACCACCGAGCATTAGGGCATCGCTTGGTAGCGGCGGGGTTTGAAGTCTGTTTTATTTCCTCGGTAGCGAGTGCCCGGTATCGGGAGGTGATGTTCAACTCCTGGGATAAAAATGACCCCAAGGATGCCGCAGTACTTTTGGAGCTGCTTAAGCAAGGGATTACTCAACGTTATGTTGATCCATTAATTGCAGGACATCATGATCTCCAGGAGTTATCTAAAACCTACTATCAAGTGACCTTGAGTCGCACGCGCTTGCAACATTCCCTCCTCACTCATTACCTGCCTTTATATTTTCCGGAGATGGGTAAATGGTGGAACAGTACTCGCACAGACTGGTGGATTAATTATTTACTACGGTTTCCAATTCCTAGCGCAGTAACGAAGCACTCTCAAGAAGAGTTTTGCGAGATTGCCAGTCCTGTTGTTGGCCGTAAGGTTAATAAGGCGGCTAAGCTTATTGAGCTCTATAAGACTGCTCAGCATAGCATTGGACTGCCCGTTGAAGCAGAGTCTTTAGCTTGCAAAACATTTCAAATACAACTGCGACGCTATCAAGAGATCAATGCTTGTCGCAAGCAATTAGAAGAGACGGCTCAAATGGTATTGGCCGATAACCCGGATTCCGCCATCTTGCAAAGTGTGCCGGGGATTGGTCCGATTAATGCCCTAACGATTCTGGCAGAAGGTGGCGATCTACGTCGCTTTGACCATCACCGTCAGTTCTTAAAGTATTGCGGGTTTGATCTAGCGAAGAACCAATCAGGAAACTACCGTGGTCAAGAACAAATCTCCAAACGGGGTAATGCGCGCCTGCGCTTAGCGCTGTGGATGTCAGTCAACCGTGCCATCCAGCAACCTGAGAACAGTTTCCAGCAAAAATATCTACGCTATATTAAAAGTGCGCCTCAAGATAAAGATTTACAGCGCAAGGCAAGGACTGCGGTGGCAGCGAAGATGGCGCGTGTAGTTTACGGATTAGTGAAGTCAAAACAGATGTATCAAGGTTACTATGAAAAAGCTTTACCCAGTGGATCGATCCCTCTCTGTAGGGCCGTAGAGGCCGCAAGGACCTCGTAGATAATGTTTGGACCTTCCACTGGGACCTCAGATTGTTTTAAGTAGGGTAAAGACCAAAACGTAAAGTGGCGGATCTTGTGTTCATTATGGTTAATCGGGACCCCTGATGTATTTGTGGAAGTGGCCGTTTGGGTGGAGTGAAGTAGTAAGTTTGATTTTTTAACTACATTTTGCAGTTACGGGATGGCTTTGCCTATCGCTGGAAAAAGTTCTTGCATTTAGTACGTTGTCCAGTGAAGTAGTAAGTTTGATTTTTTAACTACATTTTGCAGTTACGGGATGGCTTTGCCTATCGCTGGAAAAAGTTCTTGCATTTAGTACGTTGTCCAGACGTATCGCCTGAGGTAAACCATGGATCTCTTCCAATTGCTCTAGGGTTCGCACTACTCTAGCTGCTGGCAGGCTAATATCGATTTCAATAGCCAAGATCTCGCGATTGGATTCATGACCAGAGGGAATCCCGCGGGACAATGACATTTAGAATCCTAAAAGGTATTCCGTAATGCAAGGTATCGTACATAAAGTCCAAAGCCCACATCGTATTGGACTGGGTTGGCGCAATGAGCGGAACTCTCGGCATCTTGGGGATGCGCTTCTTAGTTCTTCTGGGCAAGTTCAAGCCCATCTCCTTGTAAATTCTCCATACCCGCTTGTGATTCCACTCGTAGCTAACGACCCAAAACAGACATTTCAGAGCATCGGATACCAAATAAGTGCCTGTAGAAAACGTATCTCCATAGGTTGCTTTATTGAATGGATTGTATTGAATGCTAACGACCTACAGAGGCTAATCCATCTGAAAATTCATATGGTCACCGCTAGTTGAGCTACCGCCCTTAAGGGCAAAATATCATCATGCATAACCATCAATATTGCCTATACTACTTCCGACATAGGAAATAAATTCACTCAACGGGAGGGGTCGGCTAAATAAGTACCCCTGAAAAGCATTGCATTGCATTTCTATTAAAAAGTTGCACTGCTCTTGAGCCTCTATACCCTCAGCAATTACACTCATTCCCAAGCTTTGTGCTAGCCCAATAATTGTGCAACTAATGGCACAGGAACTTGGATCCTGGGGAAGTTCATTTACAAAAGATTTATCAATCTTTAATTGCTTAACAGGGAGGTTCTTTAAATAGGAGAGGGAGGAATATCCAGTACCGAAATCATCCAAACTAAACGTAATGCCATGTGAGGTTAATTCAAGCATTTTTGCAATCGTATCGTCTATATTGACATGCATCAGACTTTCAGTCAGCTCAAGTTTTAACTTATTTGGATTGGCGCTTGTTCGCCCAATAGCTTCTAAAACCTTCTCAATGAAATCACTTTGATGAAACTCATGTGCACTTATATTCACTGAAAGAGTGAGATTGCATAATTTAGGGTGTGTAGCCCAAGCGGCTAATTGTTCGCATGCCTTATTTAATACCCAACTTCCAATTGGAAGAATTAGACCAGTATCCTCTGCCAAGCCAATAAATTTATCCGGAGAAATCACGCCGCGGTCAGGATGAGCCAACCTTAGCAAAGCCTCCGCCCCAATCACATTACCTTCAACATCTACTTGAGATTGGTAATACAGCTGGAACTGATTCAAATCTAATGCAGTTCGAAGATCAGACTCCAACGCAGCTCTAGCATTAAGTGTCGACTGCATTTCCGTATCAAAAAATTGCATAGTATTTCGACCTGCAGATTTAGCTTGATACATTGCCAAATCAGCTTGCTTAAGAATATTTTCAAGGGTATCGTTTCGATGACCCGAAAATATTGTTATTCCAATGCTAGACGAGCTCCGGCATGGATATATCCCAATTTGATAGGGCTGTGATAAGCATTTCAGAATTTTTCTACCCACGGATTCAGCCCATTCGGCAGCATCAGATTGATTTCTGCCGAGCCCCTCGAGAAGCACTACAAACTCATCACCCCCAAGGCGTGCAACTGTGTCATTTCCACGCACAGAAGAAGATAGCCGCAAACCAACCTGCTTGAGAAGTTCATCACCAACATCGTGACCAAGCGTGTCATTAAGATTTTTAAAATTATCTAGGTCGAGGAATAAGACCGCTCCGAACTGCTGGGTACGTGTAGTTGATGCTATCCCCCGCTCCAAACGATCGAGCAAAAGCCGTCGATTTGGTAAATTTGTTAAGGAGTCATAAAAGGCCAAATGATGAATCTTTTCCTCAGACAGCTTTCGTTCAGACATATCGGTAAATGTTGATACATGATGAGTAACTTCATCGGCCTCATTTTTTACTGCAGTAATCTGGATCCAAATAGGATACAAGCTCCCATCCTTATGACGATTCCAAATTTCCCCTTGCCAAGATCCGACCCGCCTAAGGCCAAGATTTATTTCACTGGTTAGAGCGTCATCATCACGTTTAGACTCAAGCAATTCTGCGGGGTGCCTTCCAGCAGCCTCTTCCTGTGTATACCCGGTAATAGAAGTAAACGCTTTGTTTACTCGCAAAATTATTCGATTCGGATCGCTAACAATAACCGCCTCTTGCGACTCAAATGCAACGGCAGCAATATGAAGCTCTTCTTCCATTGCATATCGAGCAGTTATATCAGTAAACGTTCCAACGTAATGAGTCGTTTCCCCAAATCCGTCTTTTACGGCAGTAATTATTAACCACTCAAGATACAGCTCGCCACTTTTTCGCTTATTCCAAATCTTTCCCTGCCAACCATCATTTTGATGTAAAGATTTTTTTATTGACGAATAAAATTCCTCATCATGATGCCCTGATTTAAGTAGGTTAGCCTTTTT
>NZ_NCJB01000345.1:0-2348 GCF_002282275.1 Polynucleobacter sp. 39-46-10
GTCAAGTTTGAACGGCTTAATAATGGATGTGATTAGCTTCATATATTCCCCTTAATACAGTAATCATACCTAGAACTGAAAACCAATGCCCAGTTACGCCCTAAATTGGGAGGTAATAGGATAGCGCCAGTCACGCCCAAAGGCTCTGGTGGTCACACGAACACCCGGAGGTGCTTGGCGACGCTTGTACTCATTGAGCTTAATCAGGCGGGTAACTTTTTCTACGCTTTCTGGATCAAAGCCGGCGGCAATAATTTGGGCGATGGATTGGTTTTGCTCCATATAGCGCTCTACGATGCCATCCAATACTTCATACGATGGCAGGCTATCTTGATCGGTTTGATCAGGACGTAATTCTGCGGAAGGGGCGCGCGTCAAAATCCGCTCCGGAATAATTGGGGTAATACTGTTGCGGTAAGCGCACAAGCGATAGACCAAGGTTTTGGCGATATCCTTAATGACTGCAAAGCCACCGGCCATATCTCCATAGAGAGTGCAGTAGCCCACAGCCATTTCACTTTTATTACCGGTTGTAAGAACTAGGCGGCCGGTTTTATTAGATAGCGCCATTAGGAGAGTGCCACGTACTCGCGCCTGAATATTCTCTTCGGTGGCGTCCAGTTTGAGGCCCTTGAATTGCTCAGCCAAGGCATGCTCTAAAGCATCAACAGGTTCGCTAATGGGGATCTCATCATATTGAACACCCAGATTCTGAGCCATTTCTCTAGCATCAATCCAAGAGATATCAGCGGTATAGCGAGAGGCCATCATGACGGCGCGAACTTTGTCTGCCCCCAATGCATCAACAGCTATCGCCAGAACTAATGCTGAATCAACCCCACCCGAGAGGCCAATAATGACTCCTGGAAAACGGTTCTTCTGAACATAGTCTCGGACACCCAAAACAAGAGCTTGATAGGCCTGAGCTTCTACGCTTGATGGGGGAATAAGAGATCCTATCTCTAAGTCAGCGGATGCATTGACATCGACATAGCCTAGAGCGGTTTCAAACTGTGGCATGGTCATCACTACCTTGCCCGCGCTGTTCAAGGCAAAGGATCCACCATCAAAAACCAATTCATCTTGGCCGCCTACTGCATTGACATAAACCAAAGGCATCTTGCTTAAGGCAATTTGTTTGCGCAGCACCTCAATACGTAAAGATTCTTTTTGGAGGTGATAAGGTGAGGCATTGAGAACCAGAAGTACTTGGGCGCCAGCAGCATGAGCCTGTTTAGCTGGGCCTGCATGCCAAGCGTCTTCACACAGAATGAGTCCATATTGGATGCCGGCATTTTCAAAGACACAGGCTTCGTTGCCTGGTGTGAAGTAGCGCACCTCATCAAATACTTCATGATTGGGTAATTCTTGTTTGGCATAGCCGGCAATAACTTTTCCATCACGAATGACTGACGCATAGTTTTGCAAACCATTTGCAGTCTTTTTTGGGTGACCAACAATCACGGTCAATCCTGGAAATTTCTGGAGCTCCAGCACTAAACAACTGAGCTCACGATCGGCAGCCTCAATAAAGGCAGGGCGAAGCAGTAAGTCTTCTGGAGGGTAGCCAGTGAGCGAGAGCTCTGGCGTGAGAACTAGTGTGGCGCCTTGTGCATAAGCATTTGCGGCGGCTTGAGAAATGAGCTGCGCGTTGCCAGGCAAATCACCCAAAAGAGGGTTGATTTGCGCCAGGGCGATTTTTTGCGAGCTCACTCCCAATTACAAATCAATTACTTCTGTGACTTAGCGTAACCTTCGATGCCGTCCAAAATTTCTTTATGGGCACCAGCAACACCAGTCCAACCTTTAACTTTTACCCACTTACCTTTTTCGAGATCTTTATAGTGCTCGAAGAAGTGTTGAATTTGAGCGAGGAGTAATTCGTTTACATCTTCAGGCTTTTGCAAATGCTTGTAGATTGGCAAAATCTTATCTTCTGGAACGGCCAACAACTTCGCGTCTTGTCCGCCTTCATCTTCCATCTCCAACATTCCGATGGCGCGGCAGCTCACTACTGAGCCTGGTACCAATGCAAATGGAGTAATAACGAGAACGTCAACAGGATCGCCGTCACCAGCAATCGTTTTTGGGATGTAACCGTAGTTGCATGGATAGTGCATTGCTGTACCCATGAAGCGATCTACGAAGAGGCAGCCAGTTTCTTTATCCACTTCATACTTCACTGGATCCGCATTCATTGGGATCTCAATAATGACGTTGAATGATTCTGGGATTTTTTTACCCGGACTGACCTTGTCGTAACTCATAAATACTCCGCTTAGTGATTAATGGATACCTCGATATTAGCAAAGAGGTGTTGTGGCGCTTATTTTAAAGCTTTCCGGGGG
>NZ_NCJB01000031.1:0-17073 GCF_002282275.1 Polynucleobacter sp. 39-46-10
AAGAGACGAGAATGGCTGTGCAGATAGAAAATTTAGGTCAGTTAGACCGCAAAGTGACCTTAGAGTTCGCTCGTGCCGATTTGGCTAAGGCAAGAGAAGACCGTTTGGCTAAATTGGGTAAAACCATGAAAGCCCCAGGCTTCCGTCCAGGCAAAGTGCCTAAGAACATGGTTGAAAAGCAATACGGCATGCAAGTGGATTTCGAGCTCCAGTTTGATAAAGCTCAAGAACTCTTCTATGACTTAGCTCAAAATGAAAAAATTCTATTGGCTGGTCAGCCACGCCTCGATCCAAAATCAGAATTAGACGCAGACAAAATTGTGTTTGATGCTTACTTTGAAGTCTTGCCAGAAGTGAAAATTGGCGATTTCAGTAAAGCTGAAGTAACTAAATACACAACCGACATTTCAGATGCCGAGATTGATCGTGCTTTGGATGTATTGCGTAAGCAGCAAGTGCATTACCATCCGCGCGGCGAAGCTGGTGCTCATGGTGATGGTGGTGCAAACACAGCAGCTCAAGCTGGCGACCAAGTTGTAATCGACTTTGTCGGCAAAATCGACGGCGTTGAATTTGCTGGCGGTAAAGCGGAAAACTTTGAATACGTTCTTGGTGAAGGTCGTATGCTCCCAGAATTTGAAGCTGCTACTTTGGGGCTCAAGGTAAGCGAGAGCAAGACTTTCCCATTAAGTTTCCCAGCCGATTACCACGGTAAAGATGTGGCTGGTAAGACTGCTGATTTCACCATCACTGTGAAGTCAGTCAACTGGGCACACCTACCTGCGATTGACGATGCCTTTGCATTATCCTTGGGCGTTGCTGAAGGTGGCGTTGCGAAGATGCGCGAAGAAGTTAAAGAGAATTTAGATCGTGAAACGAAGCGTCGCATTACTTCCTTGCTAAAAGGTGAAGTCATGGAGAAGCTCAACAGTATTTGCGATCTTGATGCTCCAAAATCGTTGGTTGCTCAAGAGCAAGAGCGTTTGGTTGAGTCCGCACGTCAAGACTTGATGCAGCGCGGCATTCCAAATGCTAAAGATGCACCTATCCCTGCTGAGATGTTCGCTGAGCAAGCTCTCAAGCGTGTTCGTCTTGGCTTGATTTTGAGCGACTTGGTTAAGCAAGAGAATTTAGCTGCCACTTCAGATCAAATCAAAGCTGAGATCGACGAACAAGCAGCAACTTACGAAGATCCGAAAGAAGTGGTGCGTTGGTTCTATAGCAATCCAAGCCGTCTTAAAGATATCGAGAACTTGGTTCTTGAAGATAACGTCATCAAGCATTTCACTTCAAAAGCTAAAGTGATTGATAAAGCCGTTACCTTTGAAGAACTCAGCAAGCTCAACTAAGTAATTAATTAATAAAGGTCTGATCACATGAACCAGAATCATTTCCAGTCTGAGAATTTAGAGCCCAAAAGTTTGGGTTTAGTTCCAATGGTGATTGAAACCTCTGGTCGAGGTGAGAGGGCCTATGATATTTACTCTCGCCTACTCAGAGAACGTGTTGTTTTCTTAGTTGGCGAGGTAAATGATCAAACTGCAAACTTGGTTATTGCTCAGTTACTTTTCCTTGAGAGCGAGAACCCAGATAAAGAAATTTCTCTTTATATCAACTCTCCTGGCGGCTCTGTATCGGCTGGCTTAGCAATCTATGACACGATGCAGTTCATCAAGCCACATGTTAGTACTTTGTGCATGGGTATGGCTGCCAGCATGGGCGCATTCTTGTTATGTGCTGGTGAGAAGGGTAAGCGTTATGCCTTGCCTAATTCACGCGTGATGATTCATCAGCCATTAGGCGGTGCACGTGGCCAAGCTTCTGATATTGAAATCCAAGCGCGTGAAATTCTCTACTTGCGTGAGCGCTTAAATAAGATTTTGGCTGACCGCACTGGCCAATCCATTGAAGCCATTGCTAAAGATACTGATCGCGATAACTTCATGTCTGCAGATCAGGCTCAAGAGTATGGCTTGATCGATAAAGTCATTGATAAGCGCCCTTAATCTACACCTCACTTAGATAGCCATCTTGAGCGATAAAAACAATACCAATAGCGCAGACAAAATTCTGTATTGCTCCTTTTGTGGCAAGAGTCAGCATGAAGTTAAGAAGCTGATCGCTGGGCCCTCTGTTTTTATTTGCGATGAGTGCATCGACTTATGCACCGACGTCATTCAAGAAGAGTTGGCAAAACTTCCTAAAGGGGAGGGTGATGACTCTTTACCAACACCACATCAGATTCGTGAGAACTTAGATCAGTATGTCATTGGTCAAGATCATGCGAAGAAGACTTTGGCGGTAGCGGTCTACAACCACTACAAGCGTTTGCAGTATTTGCCTAAGCCTAAAAAAGAAAAGCTAGATAAAGACGGTAAGCCTGTTGAGGCTGCTGACAAAAAAGAATCCAAGCTACCTGCTAAAGCTATGGTTGACGGTGTTGAATTAGCAAAGAGCAATATTTTGCTAATCGGCCCAACTGGTTCAGGTAAAACATTATTGGCACAGACCTTGGCACGCATGTTGGATGTGCCTTTCGTCATGGCCGATGCCACAACATTAACCGAGGCAGGTTACGTTGGTGAAGACGTTGAGAACATCATTCAAAAACTATTGCAGGCCTGTGATTACAACGTAGAAAAAGCGCAGCGCGGCATTGTGTATATCGACGAGATTGATAAGATCTCTCGTAAGTCGGATAACCCATCTATTACCCGTGACGTTTCGGGTGAGGGCGTTCAACAAGCCTTGTTAAAGCTGGTTGAAGGCACTATGGCCTCCGTACCTCCTCAGGGTGGCCGTAAGCATCCTAATCAAGATTTCTTGCAAGTAGATACAACCAATATCCTATTTATCTGCGGTGGCGCATTTGATGGTCTTGAGAAGGTGATTCAGCAGCGTACTGCGAAGACCGGCATTGGATTTAATGCCACGGTTCCAGGCAAAGATGATCGCGGTGTTAGCGACCTCCTGATAGAAGTTGAGCCCGAAGATTTAATTAAGTTTGGCCTTATTCCTGAGTTGATTGGTCGTTTGCCAGTTGTGGCCACTTTGGCGCAATTGGATGAAACCGCTTTGATCCAGATTTTGACTGAGCCTAAGAATGCCTTGGTGAAGCAATATCAAGCGCTATTAACCATGGAAGGCTCAGAGCTGGAAGTTCGCCCAGCTGCACTATCAGCCATTGCCAAGAAAGCCATTGCACGCAAGACTGGTGCTCGTGGACTGCGTTCAATCCTCGAGGGATCTCTCATGGATGTGATGTATGACCTGCCATCTTTGAAGAATGTTCAAAAGGTAGTCATCGATGAAAATACCATCGCTGTGGGCGGAAAGCCTATTTTGGTCTACAAGCAAGGTGACGATTCTGCGGAAATGAGCAAAAAAGCCTAATTTTTGGTCTTTGTTGATGTTTTCACAGGGTTTTCGCTCACTTTTCGCATATTTACCCCTTGTTTTTGACTAGGTGGCACCCATATAGGTAGTATCCTATTCCTGAATCATGTCCGTATTTAGTAGTGCGGCATTTTTAGAGAATTTTACGGAACGACTATTTTGGAGGAATTGCCCTATGCCTGGCCACTTATTACTACCCTCTGAACCTATTCAACTACCACTTCTCCCCTTAAGGGACGTCGTAGTGTTTCCACACATGGTGATCCCCTTATTTGTGGGTCGCCCAAAATCGATCAAAGCATTAGAAGCCGCCATGGAAACTGGCAAAAATGTGCTTTTAGTAGCTCAAAAGACTGCCGCCAAGGATGAACCTGGCGTTGAAGATCTTTATGAGGTCGGCTGTATCGCTAATATCCTTCAAATGCTGAAGTTGCCAGATGGCACTGTCAAGGTTTTGGTTGAGGGTGTTCAACGTGCTGAAGTCAGTCAAGTTGAGGATAGCCAAGGGTATTTCGGTTGTGAAGCATCTCCAACTCCAATGTCCTCATTGGATGCTCATGAGACTGAAGCATTGCGTCGCGCCATCATGGCCCAATTCGATCAATACGTGAAGCTCAATAAAAAGGTTCCTCAGGAGATTTTGTCTTCATTGGGTGGCATCGATGATCCAAGCCGTTTGGCGGATACGATTTGCGCCCATCTCCCAGTCAAGCTTGAGCAAAAGCAACGTTTACTTGAAATGACTGATGTAGTGCAACGCTTAGAAAGCCTCTTGGCTGATCTCGAAAGTGAGATTGATATTTTGCAAGTCGAGAAGCGTATTCGTGGACGCGTTAAGCGCCAGATGGAGAAGAGTCAGCGTGAGTACTACTTAAACGAACAAGTTAAAGCCATTCAAAAGGAATTAGGTGAGGGTGAAGAGGGTGCTGATCTCGAGGAGCTTGAGAAGCGCATTAAAGCCGCTCGCATGCCAAAAGAAGCTTTGAGGAAGGCTGAGTCTGAGTTGAAAAAACTCAAACTCATGTCGCCAATGTCTGCTGAAGCAACAGTGATACGTAATTTTATTGACACCTTGGTCACTCTTCCATGGAAGAAAAAAACCAAGATCAATAATGATTTGGCTAACGCTGAAAAAGTATTGGACGAGGATCATTACGGACTTGATAAGGTTAAAGAGCGCATCTTGGAATATCTTGCAGTTCAACAGCGAGTTGAGCGCGTTAAGGCCCCGATCCTCTGTTTGGTTGGCCCTCCTGGTGTTGGTAAAACGTCTCTCGGTCAATCCATTGCCCGCGCAACAAACCGTAAGTTTGTGCGTATGGCATTAGGTGGTGTTCGTGACGAGTCTGAGATTCGTGGTCATCGTCGAACCTATATTGGTTCTATGCCAGGCAAGATTCTTTCAAGCTTGACGAAGGTAGGCGTACGCAATCCTTTATTCCTCTTGGACGAAGTCGACAAGATGGGTATGGATTTCCGCGGCGACCCTGCTAGCGCCTTGCTGGAAGTTTTAGATCCAGAGCAAAATCACACCTTCCAGGATCACTATGTCGAAGTTGATTTTGATCTCTCCGATGTGATGTTTGTTGCAACATCAAACTCATTAAATATTCCTGGCCCATTGTTAGATCGCTTGGAAATTATTCGCCTTGCAGGCTATACCGAAGATGAGAAGACGAGCATTGCGATTAATTATTTAATACCCAAGCAGATTAAAAATAATGGTCTCAAGAAAGATGAATTGAAAATTGAGGAATCTGCCGTTCGCAGCATGATTCGTTACTACACCCGCGAAGCTGGCGTGCGTTCTTTAGAACGTGAAATCAGCAAGATCTGCCGCAAGGTGGTGAAGTTGCTTCTCCTCAAGAAAGAAGCTGCGCCAGTCACAGTCAATGCTGACAATCTTGAGAAGTTCCTCTCCGTCAAAATGTATGACTTCGGTCTTGCTGCCAAGGAAAATCAAGTGGGTCAGGTAACCGGCCTTGCTTGGACTGAGGTCGGGGGCGACCTGTTGACTATTGAAGCGGCAGTGATGCCTGGTAAAGGTGTAATTACTCGTACCGGCTCGATTGGCGATGTGATGAAGGAGTCGGTTGAAGCAGCGAAAACCGTGGTTCGTTCTAGAGCCAGAGCTTTGGGTATTGCGGACGAAGCCTTTGAGAAAAAGGATATTCATATTCACTTCCCAGATGGCGCAACCCCAAAGGACGGTCCATCGGCCGGCATTGCAATCACGACAGCCCTGGTATCGGTATTCACAGGCATTCCAATTCGCTCGGATGTAGCCATGACTGGTGAGATCACTTTGCGTGGCGAGGTGCTACCAATTGGGGGTCTAAAGGAGAAATTATTAGCTGCCCATCGAGGGGGCATTAAATTGGCCTTGATTCCAGAGGAAAATGTCAAAGATTTGATTGATATTCCAGACAACGTCAAGAATGCAATTGAAATTGTGCCTGTACGCTGGATCGATCGAGTTCTGGAGTTGGCTTTAGAGAGAAAACCCGTTGCTTTGCCAGACCCGACACCAGAAGAGCTTGCTAAAAAGGCTGCTGAAGCTAGCAAAGCCAGTGAAAAGATTTCTTCTGGAGAGGTCCTCAAGCATTGATGCCTAGGGATATTTGAGAGATCTTGAGTCTGATTGACGGTTCAATTAATGTCTTTTTTGATGAAGAATCTCTCTTTTATTCCTGCACTAGGTTACAATCTCGACTGTATTAATTTGGGGCGCTTAGCTCAGATGGTAGAGCGTCTGCCTTACACGCAGAATGTCGGCGGTTCGATCCCGTCAGCGCCCACCAGTTTCCCAGATCGCATTTGTTTTTCTTCTCTTAGGCTTTCTAGTTCCTCTAGATCTTCAGCCTAGTACACTCGCATCATTGACTTTATTTTCGAGCGATTAATTCATGTTTGATTCCGTACGTAAGCACCAAAGAGTTTTGCAGTTTGTATTGATGCTCTTCATTGTTCCTTCTTTTGCCTTATTTGGGATTTCAAGCTATTCCGGATTTATGGATAAAGAAACCGATATCGTCAAAGTGAACGGCAAGCCAATCACAGCGCAAGAGGTTGATATGGCTGCAAAGCGTCAAGCTGAGCGAGTGGGTGGAAATGTACAAATTGCTCAAAGCTTGCCGTTTCGTCAGGCAATCCTCAATGAACTGCTACAACAGCGTATCTTAGGTTTTGCGGTGAGTGATTTGCACTTGCAAGTAGGAAAACAAGAACTTGTGAATAGCCTACAGAAGATTCCGCAGATTCGTGCTTTATATCGTCAGGACGGTACATTTGACGATGTGCGCTTTAAACAGTTGTTGGCAAGTAACGGCATGAACGAGGAGCAGTTCTATGCTGGCCAAATTTTTGATTTGAAAATTCAGCAGCTTGTGAACTCCGTGGCTCGTACAGAGCTAGCTAGCCCGAAATTGTCTGAAGTTGTTTCATCCCTATACGAGTCTGAAAGACAGGTTCAGACCTTGCAGTTCAATGCTAAAGATTATTTTTCTAAAGTTAATCCGAGCACGGATGAGTTACAGGCTTTTTACGAGGCCAACGCTAAATTATTCGAGCGTCCTGAATATATTGATGTTGAGTACATTGTTCTTAAGGCTGATCCAAAAGAAGATTCCAAAGTTTTTAATGAAAAAGCTGATCAGTTTGCAAATATCACTTACGACCAGTCGGATAGTTTGAAACCTGCCGCTGATAAATTAAAGCTCAGCATTCAAACTCAGAAGGGCGTTACTCGTGGTGGCGCTCCTGGCGTATCCAAGGATCATCCTTTAGCCAATCTCAAGGTTGTTCAGTCCCTTTATGCTGATGAAGCCCTGAAGAGCAAGCGAAATACTGAGGCTGTGCAAACAGCGCCAGGCGTATTTGTATCAGCTCGAGTGCTGACTTTGTATCCTGCTCAAATCATGCCTTACAAGGATGTTGCCTCAGAAGTTAAGCGTCAAGTTAGTCAGCGCGCTGCGGAGAAGTTGGCTATCGCCGCCGCTAGTGAGAAATTGGCCGCCCTTGAAAAAGATCCAAAAAATGCTGCTGGTTTTGGTGTCGCCAGCTGGATTTCACGCAACAAGCCTGGTAGCTTAGTTGGCCCATCGATGGATGAAGTCATGTCGGTGAATGCCAATAAATTACCAGCCGTAGTTTCAGTCTCGAATCCTGGTGTGGGTACAACAATTTATCGTATTGATCAGGTTCGCCAGCCGACATCGGTCGATGCCAAGGCTCATAAGGCGCAAGCACAACAGATCCAAGCTCTGGCTGCACAGTCAGAATTTGCTGGCTTCATGGCTTACTGGCGCAATGGTGCTGGAGTTAAAGTCATCAACCCACTAAAGCAAGCAAGCTCAGGTAGCGCAGGCAGTTAAAGCTAGGGAATCTTTTTCAGCAAGTTACTGTATGGGGCCATTGAGCCCCATACGTTTTTAAAGATCATGTTTTGCGCTTGAGCATTTGGGTGCAATCGATCTGCCTGAAATAATTCGGACTTAGTTGCAACGCCTTCTAAGAAAAACGGCAGCAACTCAATGCCCTCTTGATTGGCAAGTTGAGGATAGAGTTTCTTAAATTGCGTGGTGTAGTTTTGGCCATAGTTTGATGGGATCTGTATGCCGCAGAGCAAAACCTTAGCCCCAGATTTTTTGCTCATCTGAATCATCTTGCTTAAATTACTTTCAGTTTCATTCACCGGTAAACCACGTAAGGCATCATTTGCCCCAAGCTCAATTAAAACGATGCCGGGCTTTTTTTGACCCAGGAGCTTGGGTAATCGGGTCAGTCCACCCGAACTAGTTTCACCGCTAATGCTGGCATTAAATACAGTCCAAGGGCTTTTATCTCTAGCAAGTTGCTCTTCAAGAAGATTGACCCAGCCCGTACCACGTGGCAATCCGTATTCAGCAGAAAGGCTATCACCCAGCACCAGGATTACCGGGTTTACCTGGGCCCAAGAATAAATGCTCATTACGAGGCAAAATAGACCGGTAATGAATTTATTGACCGCTAAGAGTTTGATCCGCATTTTTCCATTCTAGAAAATTTTCCACATGAACAAAGAGTCTAATTCCATTGTTGCCGATCAGCTTGGCAAGCTGGCTAATACAGCCGATGGAGACTTGGTTATTTTGCATGATCTTTGCTTTCAAATTGAGCAGGGCGAAAGCGTGGCCATTGTGGGTGCATCTGGTTCTGGTAAAAGCACCTTACTAAGTCTCTTAGCCGGATTAGATGTACCGAGTTCCGGTCAGATTGAGTTAATGGGGCAGGACCTGAATCAACTTGACGAGGATGGCAGGGCACGTCTACGCGGGCAGTTTGTTGGTTTTGTTTTTCAATCATTCCAACTATTGCCCCATTTAACTGCTTTAGAGAACGTGATGCTGCCCCTGGAGATGGCTGGCGTAGATCAGGCCCAAGCTAAGCTAACCGCCCATCATTGGCTTGAAAGGGTTGGCCTTGACCCAAGGGCAAACCATTTCCCTAAGACCCTTTCTGGCGGTGAGCAGCAACGCGTAGCGCTGGCTCGTGCCTTCGTAAATAAGCCTGCGATTCTCTTCGCCGATGAACCAACTGGAAGCCTAGATGAGGTTAGTGGAAATAAGGTAATTGAGCTCCTTTTTGAGCTGAATCGGGAGAATTCCTCAACTCTGGTTCTGGTGACCCACGATCCAGCCTTGGCTGCACGGTGCAAACGCCAATTAAGCCTTCAGGGCGGACGTCTGGTCTGATCAAAACCTTATAATCTTGGCATGTCATCTTTCTGTTGCTTGCCCGGGGCAAATGCCCTTTCAGCCTTCCGCCAACAGCGACTTTTAGCTTCGCTCGCCGCCCAAGGAATCCAACTTGAGTCTATACAGGCTCAATACCTTCATTTCATTTGGTCTGAGTCCGAACTCAATACCAAAGACAATGAGGTGCTCGAAAGTTTACTAACTTACGGTCAACCCTTTGTATCCCAAATGAAGAGCAGTAGCTCCTTATTCAGTAAGTCGACCGAGAAACAATCTGCGATTGCTATCCCACGTTTTGGTACAGTTTCTCCATGGGCCAGTAAGGCAACTGATATTGCGCGTCAATGTGGACTCCAGGTTTTGCGAATTGAGCGTGGCGTTCAATATGTATGGCAGAGTAAAAAAGCGCTCAGCAAAGAACAAGAGCAATTGGTATTGGCTGTATTGCATGATCGGATGACCGAAGCTGTCATCTCAGATATCAACGAAGCTAGTGCTTTGTATCAATCTTTGCCTGATCGCCCATTTGTATGCATCCCGGTATTAACCGAGGGAAGGGTTGCTCTAGATAAAGCAAACCAAGAACTAGGTCTCGCCTTGTCGGAAGATGAGGTGCTTTATTTAGTTGAGAATTTCATTCGTTTAGAACGTAACCCAAGCGATGTCGAGTTGATTATGTTTGCACAGGCAAACAGTGAGCACTGCCGTCATAAGATATTCAATTCCAGCTGGACTATCGATGGTGATGATCAAGAAAAATCACTATTTGCAATGATACGCAATACCCATCAGCTGCAGCCTGAAGGTACGATTGTTGCCTACTCTGACAACTCAGCGGTAATGGCAGGGGTGGAGTCTGAAACTTGGTCACCAAAAGGCCAGGATCGTCGATACGAAAAAGATACACGTTTAGTCCATACCTTGATGAAGGTGGAGACTCACAATCATCCAACTGCAATTGCACCATTTCCAGGTGCCTCTACTGGCGCTGGTGGTGAGATTCGAGATGAGGGTGCTACTGGTGTTGGTGGGCGCCCTAAAGCCGGCCTTACTGGCTTCTCTGTATCCAATCTCAATATTCCTGGCACTGATTTACCATGGGAATCTAAAAAGTACGGCAAGCCTGAACGGATTGCAACGCCACTCCAAATCATGATTGATGGTCCACTGGGTGGGGCTGCATTTAATAATGAATTTGGTCGCCCAATCTTGGGTGGTTATTTCCGCGTTTTTGAGCAAACCTTGGAAGGTGTTCGTCGTGGATATCACAAGCCAATCATGATTGCGGGTGGTATCGGTAGTATCGATTCAATACATACGGCCAAGAAACAAATTAAAGCGGGGCACTTGTTTATTCAATTGGGTGGTCCTGGTATGCGAATCGGTATGGGTGGTGCAACAGGTAGTTCCGTTGCAACTGGTACCAATACTGCAGATCTCGATTTTGACTCAGTCCAACGCGGTAATCCTGAAATGGAGCGACGTGCTCAAGAGGTTATCAACTCGTGTATCGCTATGGGTCAAGCTAACCCGATTGTTTCAATTCATGATGTCGGAGCTGGTGGTGTATCTAATGCATTTCCAGAGCTTGCTGATGGTGCTGGCTTAGGCGCACAATTTCAATTGCGTAAAGTCCCGCTTGAAGAGAGTGGCATGAGTCCTGCAGAGATTTGGTGCAATGAATCTCAAGAACGCTATGTTCTCGCAATCGAAGCTAAAGATCTGGAGCTTTTTAAATCATTCTGTGAGCGCGAGCGTTGTCCGTTTGCCGTGGTTGGTGAGGCAACGACTGAGCGTCAACTTCAGCTCAGTGATAGCAAAGAAGTTGTAGGTAGCGATGCAGCTATGCCGATTGATATGCCAATGGAGGTATTGCTTGGTAAGCCTCCACGCATGCATCGTGATGTGAAGCGTGTTGCTCAAGAGTTTGAAGAATTGGATGTTACCGACACCGATTTATCCCAATCTATTGCCTGGGTCCTGCAGCAGCCTACTGTTGCTAGCAAGTCTTTCTTGATTACTATCGGCGATCGAACTGTTGGCGGTCTTAATGCACGTGACCCATTTGTAGGTCCTTGGCAAGTTCCCGTTGCCGATTGTGCGGTTACCTTGATGGATTACAAAGGTTACCGCGGTGAAGCGATGTCAATGGGCGAGCGTACCCCATTGGCTGTAATCGATGCACCAGCTGCTGCCAAAATGGCAGTAGGTGAAGCTATTACCAATCTTTTGGCTGCTGATATTCGTCGTTTGGAAGACGTTAAGCTTTCTGCTAATTGGATGGCTGCTTGTGGCGCACCCGGTGAAGATGCAAAGCTATATGACTCAGTTCAAGCGATTGGCATGGATTTATGCCCAGCCCTTGGAATATCGATCCCAGTTGGTAAAGATTCCTTATCCATGGCCACTGCATGGCAAGATGGTGATCAAGCCAAAAAAGTAGTTTCCCCAGTTTCACTAATTATTTCTGCTTTTGCTGCGGTTCAGGATGTTCGCAAAACAACGGCGCCTTTACTAAAGCTTAAGGATGATTCTGGAGCGACCTTAGAGTCTGAATTAATCCTGATTGATTTGGGTCGTGGCAAAAACCGTATGGCTGGAAGTATTCTGGCTCAAGTGCTCAATCAATCTGGCAAATCAACTCCCAACGTCGATCACCCGGAAGATCTCAAAGCTCTTGCCACTGCAATCATTGATCTACGCAAAGCGGATCAGTTGCTGGCCTACCATGACCGTTCTGATGGAGGTCTATTCGCCTCTATCGCAGAAATGGCTTTTGCATCTCATGTTGGTATTTCGATCAATGTTGACATGATCGCAGTTGATGTTGGCCAAGAAGCTGATTGGGGTGATGCTAAAAACTGGGCACAACAAGTTTCTGGTCGTCGTCATGAGCAAACCATGCGCGCTTTATTTAATGAAGAGCTTGGTGCGGTAATTCAAATCCGTAAAGCTGATCGTGATGCTGTATTTGCTGTTTTGCGTAAGTTAAACCTCAGCGCATACAGCCATGTGATTGCAAGACCAAATACTAATGGCCGCATCGAAATTTGGCGTGATGCTAAAAATATTTTTGCAGAGCCTCGTGAAGTACTCCAGAAGATGTGGGCCAATACCAGTTACCAGATTGCTCGCTTACGTGATAACCCAGACTGTGCTGATAGTGAGTTTGCGCTACTAGACGACGTAGCGGATGCAGGTATGTCACCCAAATTAACATTCGATATTGCGGATGATATTGCGGCGCCATTTATTAATAAGAATAGTCGACCTAAAGTTGCCATCTTGCGAGAGCAGGGCGTTAACTCCCATGTAGAAATGGCTTACGCCATGAACTGGGCTGGTTTTGATAGCTATGACGTGCATATGTCAGATTTGCTCTCCGGTAAATCGAAATTAGATGATTTCCGTGGGTTGATTGCTTGCGGTGGATTTAGCTACGGGGATGTATTGGGTGCAGGTGAGGGCTGGGCAAAGACCATTCTCTTTAATAGTCAATTGCGCGATCAGTTTTCCGCATTCTTCGGCCGTCAAGATAGTTTTGCATTGGGTGTGTGCAATGGTTGCCAAATGATGAGCAATCTTGCTGGGATTATTCCTGGTGCAGAAGCTTGGCCTAAATTTACTCGCAACCAATCTGAACAGTATGAGGCTCGCTTGGTGATAGCTGAGGTAGTGGCATCACCTTCCATCTTTACCCAAGGTATGAGCGGAAGCCAGCTTCCCATTGCGATTGCTCATGGTGAAGGCTTTGCCAACTTTAGCCAACAAGGCAATTTAGAGGCACTTCAGAAGCAGGGGCTGGCTACTCTACGTTTTGTAGATCACAAAGGCAAGCCAACTGAAACCTATCCAATGAACCCAAATGGCTCGCCTGGGGGCCTAACTGGGATAACCACACCGGACGGTCGCTTTACAGTCATGATGCCGCATCCTGAGCGTGTATTCAGGGCGGTGCAAATGAGCTGGGCTCCAAAACAATGGTTAGATACGCCTGATGGAGCCAGTCCGTGGATGCGCTTATTCCGCAACGCTAGAGTTTGGGCAAATTAATTTCATGTCAGACTCATCCATGGCAATGGAGCCGGTTACCTTTTCTGAAAGTGGTGGAGTGCGCTATTTGCACTTTGGTAGCGAGTTAATTCAGGGTGCAATGCGCATCCGTGACCCGGATGAGATTTATTTGGAATACAACCAGCAAATGATGGCTTGGTTGCTATTTTTGGAAACGAAGCCGGGAATGCGTATAGCTCAGCTTGGCTTAGGTACTGGAGCGCTTACGAAGTTTGCACATCGTTATTGCCCAGCCGTAAAGACGACTGTTGTTGAGCTGAATCCTGCTGTCATTGTTTCTGCAAGAAGTATGTTTTTCACCCCCGATGATGATCGTCGCCTGGAAACCTTGCAAACAGATGCCAAGGCTTTTGTTCAGAATACAAAGTATCTGGATCACTTTGATGCAGTACAAGTTGATCTCTATGATGCGATTTGTGATGGCCCGGCTGCGAGCTCTTTAGAGTTCTACAAGGGCTGTTATGACATTCTCAAGTCGCCTGGCGTACTAACGGTCAATTTATTTTCTCGCCATAAGAGCTTTGATATCAACTTGAATAATATTTGTGGGGCATTTGATAATCGGGTTCTACTATTTCCAGAGTCCCATGATTGCAATGTAGTAGCGATTGCATTCAAAGGTCCTCGGCTCGAGGTTGAATGGAAAGAAGTCTCCAAGCGCGCGAAATTGCTGACGGAAAAGACGGGCTTACCTACCAACACCTGGGTATCAGGCTTAAATCGTGAAAATGCCCATCAAGAAAATAAACTCTGCATTTAACAAAATTTAGATAAGAAAAAAGGCGATCAGTTGATCGCCTTTTTTACTGGGCTAAAACTTCAGGGCTTAATGATGCTTAGACTGTCACCGTATCAGCAACATCACTGAATGACTTAATCTTGTCAAAGTTCATGTACTTATAAACTTCGCCAGCTTTTGCATTTAATGATTCCACTTGTTCAAAGTATTCATGCGGTGTAGGTAAGCGACCCAAAAGTGCCGCAACTGCTGAAAGCTCGGCAGATGCAAGGTAAACACGAGTATCAATACCTAAGCGATTCGGGAAATTACGTGTTGAAGTAGACACTGCAGTGGAGCCTTTGCGAATCTGCGCCTGATTACCCATACAAAGTGAGCAGCCCGGAGTTTCCATGCGGGCACCTGTAGATCCTAGGATGCCGTAATAGCCTTCTTCGGTCAGAATCATCTGATCCATCTTTGTTGGAGGGGCAATCCAGAGGCGTGTAGGCATATCCTTTTTACCCTGAAGAACCTGACCTGCTGCGCGGAAGTGGCCAATGTTTGTCATGCAAGAGCCGATAAACACTTCATCGATCTTCTCGCCAGAAACTTCAGACAAGAATTTCACGTCATCTGGATCATTAGGGCAGGCCAATATTGGCTCTTTGATTTCGCTCATGTCGATTTCAATCACTTCGGCGTAATCTGCATTTGCATCTGCTTTGAGTAAATCAGGCTTTGCAATCCAAGCTTCCATAGCTTTAATACGGCGACCTAAGGTACGCTTGTCTTCGTAGCCATTAGCAATCATCCACTTCATTAAAGTAATGTTAGAGCGCATGTATTCAATAATTGGCTCTTTGCTGAGCGCAATCGCACAGCCTGCAGCTGAGCGCTCGGCTGAAGCATCGGATAACTCAAATGCTTGTTCAACTTTCAGATCAGGTAAGCCTTCGATTTCTAAAATGCGGCCAGAGAAAATGTTTTTCTTGCCTTGCTTCTCAACTGTTAACAAGCCTTTTTTGATGGCATACAAAGGAATTGCATTAACCATATCGCGCAAAGTAATGCCTGGCTGCATTTTTCCTTTGAATCGAACTAATACAGACTCAGGCATATCCAAAGGCATTACACCGGTAGCTGCAGCAAAGGCAACTAAGCCAGAGCCAGCAGGGAAGGAGATGCCAATTGGGAAGCGAGTGTGACTATCGCCGCCAGTACCGCAGGTATCAGGAAGAAGTAGGCGGTTTAACCAACTATGGATCACTCCATCACCTGGACGCAATGCAACACCACCACGATTGGTCATAAATGCTGGCAACTCATGGTGAGTGCGAATATCCACTGGTTTTGGATAGGCAGATGTATGGCAGAAGGATTGCATTACCAAGTCAGCAGAGAAGCCTAGGCAAGCCAAGTCTTTCAATTCATCACGGGTCATTGGACCAGTGGTGTCTTGTGATCCCACGGTAGTCATGTGTGGTTCGCAATAGGTATCTGGGCGAACGCCTTGACCTTCTGGCAATCCACATGCGCGACCCACCATCTTCTGAGCCAAGCTGAAACCTTTTTTGTTATCAGGTGGGCTAACTGGAATACGGAATTCTGTCGAGGCTGGCAAGCCAAGTGCTGCGCGCGCTTTAGCTGTAAGGCCACGACCGACAATTAATGGAATACGACCACCCGCACGAACCTCATCCAAAATTACTGGTGACTTCAATGAGAATGAAGCAATTTCTTTACCGTTTTTAAATGCCTTACCTTCATATGGACGCAATTCAATTTCGTCGCCCATATTCATGTCAGATACATCAAGCTCAATTGGCAATGCGCCAGCATCTTCCATAGTGTTAAAGAAGATTGGAGCAATTTTGGTGCCCAAGCAAACGCCACCAAAACGCTTATTTGGCACGAATGGTATATCTTGTCCAGTCCACCAAAGAACAGAGTTCGTTGCGGATTTGCGTGAAGAGCCTGTACCAACTACGTCTCCAACATAGGCAATTTGATTACCTTTTTTCTGGAGGGCTTCGATTTGCCTCATTGGGCCGCGAACACCAGCTTCGTCCGGTTCAATACCTGGACGTGGGTTTTTCAACATGATGGTTGCGTGCAATGGAATATCTGGACGGCTCCATGCATCAGGAGCAGGGGACAAATCGTCGGTATTGGTTTCGCCAGTAACTTTAAATACAGTCAGCTTCATGCTTTCTGGAACAGCGGGGCGGCTTGTGAACCACTCGGCATCGGCCCAGCTTTGCAGTACGCCCTTAGCCTCTGCATTGCCTTTTTCCGCCAACTCCTGAACATCATGGAAGTAGTCGAACATCAATAAGGTTTTTTTCAACGCTGCAGCTGCAGTTGCGGCGCACTCAGCATCCGATAACAATTCGACCAAGGGTTTGATGTTGTAACCACCCAGCATCGTGCCCAATAGTTCAGTAGCCTTGATGCGTGAAATCAAAGGGGTTTTCTCGGCTCCCTTGGCAACGGCATCCAAAAATTCCGCCTTCACTTTAGCCGCCTCATCAACACCAGCAGGTACGCGGTTGGTAATCAGCTCCACCAACTCCGCTTCTTTTCCCTTCGGAGGATTTTTGAGAAGGCCAACCAGTTCAGCTGTTTGATCTTTAGTTAGAGGGAGGGCTGGGATTCCAAGGGCTGCGCGTTCGGCAACCTGTGTGTTGTAGGCTTCTAGCATCGTGTTTCCTGTTGGGTAAGAGTTTTCAACAATAAGGCTAAGCAGGGTGTCGTTCCCTAACGAGTCTATTGTAATTGCTAATTCATCTCTTATATAAGACTTAATTATCGAAATTCCTAAAAATGCTTAAAAATTAAGCATTTTGATTCAATTTCATGAATATCGGCTAATCTGTGAGTACTCAAACAAGCAAAAGGGGGGAATTAGGGCTATTTCAGGGTTTAGTGGAGAGCAAAAAATTCATATTGAAGTAATAAGTACTGAACTAAAAATTGGACGGCAAATATACGAAACCTTTTTAAGCCTTTGAGTTATTGGGCGACCTTAGAAAATTTGCTGCCACAGACGCTATCGTTATAATTACTTTTTCCAACAGAGCTTAAGCGATGACCAAATACGTTTTTGTCACTGGTGGTGTGGTTTCTTCTTTAGGGAAAGGAATCGCA
>NZ_NCJB01000346.1:0-2321 GCF_002282275.1 Polynucleobacter sp. 39-46-10
GGGAATGTAATAACTGCAAACGACGAACGTTTCGCACTAGCCGCTTAATTGCGGTTGCCCCTGAACTGATTCTCTCTTGGGTCAGCTAGCGCAAGCTAGGTCAGGGTCATTTACAAGAGATAAGATCATTTCATGTCACGGGAAATGGTTCGAAAACTTAGTGAATCGCCAGCGTGGAACATGTCAGTCTGTGACTAGCTAGCTAAATTAAATGATATGACTAAGTATGTAGAACTTGTTGTAGAGGATTTGCGGACGCGGGTTCGATTCCCGCCGACTCCACCAATTAGTAGTAAATTGATTTACTCAACAGTCAAACGCCACCTTCACAGGTGGCGTTTTTCTTTTAACGCTTTGGTGTTTTACCCACCATCTTTGCGGCTCTCAAGAAATCAAAGTCCACACCTTTGTCTGCTTGCGTGACTGTATCTAAAAATAGTTTTAGATAACCACGCTCTGCAGTGGGCTCGACTACTGGATTGTCTTTTGCGCGCTGAGCTAATTCCCCTTCTGAGACTAACAAACTAATCTCACGATTTTTCACACTCAAACGAATGCGGTCACCATTTTTTACATATGCAAGTGGCCCACCAACTGCGGCTTCTGGAGTCACATGCAAGACGATCGTTCCAAATGCTGTACCACTCATGCGGCCATCAGAAATACGCACAATATCTTTTACACCAGCACGCGCAAGCTTCATCGGAATCGGGATGTATCCAGCTTCAGGCATACCTGGTGCACCTTTAGGGCCAATATTTTTCAGTACCAAAATATCATCTGCAGTGACATCTAAATCAGGGCTATCAATTCGGTTGGCAAGATCCTCAGAATTCTCAAATACAACTGCTCTACCCTCATGCTCCATCAATTTTTCGTGAGCAGCCGACTGTTTGATGATGGCGCCACCAGGAGCTAAATTGCCGTGTAAAACAGCAATACTGCCGCGTGGATAAATTGGATTACTAAAAGGGCGCACTACATCTTGCTTAAAACTCGGTGGGGCGGCATCAATTTCTTCGCCCAATGTTCGACCCGTTACCGTCATAGCATTCAGCTTCAGTAAAGGCTTTAGCTCGCGCAGCAAAGTAGCCATACCACCAGCATCATGGAAGTTCTCCATGTAGTGATCACCGGAAGGCTTGAGATCAACTAGAACCGGGGTTTCATCACCCATCTTATCCAAAGCATCTAAATCAATTTCTAAACCCATACGACCTGCAATTGCAGCCAAGTGAACAATGCCATTGGTTGATCCGCCAATCGCTAACAACACACGCATGGCGTTTTCAAATGCATCGGCGGTGAGTACCTTATCAATAGTTAAGCCATCTTTTGCCATTTGGACTGCACGTGTGCCCGTCTCTTCTGCAATCCGAATGCGGTCTGCAGTAACTGCCGGGGGAGTAGCGCCACCCGGCACAGTCATCCCTAGGGCCTCAGATATACAAGCCATGGTGCTAGCGGTACCCATTACAGAACAAGTCCCTACACTCGCTACCAATTGATCATTCACCTCATCTTTTTCAACTTCATCAATTTCACCAGCACGGAATTTCCCCCAATAGCGACGACAGTCCGTACAGGCACCCACACGCTCACTACGATGAGAACCCGTTAACATTGAACCGGTAATTAACTGAATTGCTGGCAAGCCTGCAGAAGCTGCGCCCATCATTTGAGCGGGCACAGTCTTATCGCAACCACCAATCATGACCACGGCATCCATCGGTTGAGCCCGGAGCATCTCTTCCGTATCCATCGACATGAGATTGCGCAAATACATACTGGTTGGCGCGGCAAAACTTTCATGAATGGAGATGGTTGGGAAGTCCATCGGCAACCCACCAGCGAGCATAACGCCCCGCTTCACAGCCTCAATCAATTGCGGCATGTTTCCATGACAAGGGTTATATGAACTTCCAGTATTGATAATGCCGATGACGGGCCGATCTAAAGCGCTATTGGTATACCCTGCACCTTTAATAAATGCCTTACGTAGGAATAAAGAGAAGCCTTTATCACCATAACTTGTTAAGCCCTTACGCAAGCCACTTTCAGGAGTTTGATTTTTGTCTTTATTGTTATTGCTTGTCATAGGTGAATGTCTCTTATTTGGCACAATATTTTTATATCGCAAATATACTAAACTTTGCCTTAATTAACCTTTTAAGCTTTAAAACTACAGCCAAAATAAATACAAGGACATCCATGTCAACCATCCAGCCCTTTCACCTTGCCTTTCCAGTTAATGACTTAGCGGCAGCTCGCAGTTTTTACGGCACTACCTTAGGCTGTCCAGAAGGGCGCAGTTCAGATGA
>NZ_NCJB01000347.1:0-2316 GCF_002282275.1 Polynucleobacter sp. 39-46-10
TTTGCGGCAGTGATTGGCCCATTAGTTGAGGTGCCCATCATGATTGGCTTAGTCACTGTAGCCTTATGGTTTAAGGAAAAGTATTTTCAAAAGGATGTGTCTTAAGTGTTTGAGTCGCCACTGCAATTTCCAGCTTTAGTAGAGGATCTTTTCCAGACTCCTGAATTAGAAAAATTGAGTATTCAGGCTGGTGATCATGCGCCTCGGTTTCTGCTGCTGTATGGTTCACTGCGAGAGAGATCCTATAGTAGGCTCCTTACTTTCGAGGCGGCGAGGCTGTTAACCGCTATGGGTGGCGAAGTCAAAATTTTTGACCCTACTGGTCTGCCTTTAGTTGATGGCGCACCCGATACCCATCCGAAGGTGCAGGAATTGCGCCAATTGGCTTTGTGGGCAGAGGGGATGGTTTGGACCTCACCGGAACGACATGGTGCCATGACCGGCTTGCTAAAAACACAGATTGATTGGATTCCTTTGTCTGAGGGTGCCGTTAGACCAACTCAAGGTAAAACTTTGGCGGTAATGCAGGTATGCGGGGGATCGCAATCCTTTAATGCGGTGAATCAAATGCGCATCTTGGGACGATGGATGAGGATGATTACGATTCCCAATCAATCATCGGTTGCTAAGGCTTTTACAGAGTTTGAAGAAGATGGGCGCATGAAGCCATCTTCCTTTTATGATCGCATCGTTGATGTCATGGAAGAGCTCTATAAGTTCACATTACTGACTCGTGGAGTTAGTGAATACTTGACGGATCGCTACAGCGAGCGAAAAGAATCTGCTCAGGAGCTATCTAAGAGGGTAAATCAAAGAGCAATATAGCCTCTGAAGATTAGCTATCCGTTCTAGCTAGATTACGGGATTTATTTGTGAGTCCAATATACCCTCACTCTTGGATGGCCCTTGCACAACATGGTTGTTTGATGCTAACATATTTGTTAGCATTATTGAATGACTTATACCATTCGCTATTACAGCCCCGATGTATTGGAGAAAATTTTTGATTTACCTATTTCTTTGCAGGCGCGCTACATTGCTTTGACGCAGCGCATGATTGAATATGGGCCGCATTTAGGTTTGCCGCATACTGATTCGTTTGGCGGTGGTTTATTTGAGCTTAGGCTAAAAGGTATAGAGGGAATTGCAAGAGTTTTCTTTTGTACTGTGGTGGAGCGAGAGATTGTGATGTTGCATAGTTTTATTAAGAAATCGCAGAAAACTCCCGATAAGGAACTAAGGCTAGCCAAGTTGAGAATGAGGGAAGTGAAATTATGAAGACAAAGACATTGACCCATAAGCAAGCAGTTAGCAAGATGTTGAAAAATCCAGCAGTCAAGGCTGAGGTTGAGCGCTTAAATAAAGAGGAGTTTGCGATTCTTGATGAAATACTTCAGGCTCGTAAAGCCGCAGGTTTATCTCAGGCTGAAGTGGCTCGCAGAATGGGTACACAAGCTCCAGCAATAGCCAGACTCGAAAGCTCTTTGGCAACTGGAAAGCACTCCCCAAGTTTAAGTACGCTTCGAAAGTATGCTGCTGCCTTAGGTAAGAGGGTCGAATTACACCTAGTCTGATCCGACTAATTTTGGGCTATTGTTTGTTATGTCCTAAATGGCCTAACAAGATTCTCTAAGGCAAATGCATCATTAGCATGCTGAAGTTCATCAATCGATATGCGGAGTTTCTTGAGCTCTTTGCATGACAACTTACGCAATTTTTTGCGATCCATGCCGTAGGTATCCACTAGATAACGGACTCTGGATAAGCAAATCTGCAGGCGGATGAGCCAAATTAAAGCAAATAGGCCTGGTGCAAGAAATAGAAGCAAAATACTCATTTAGTAGCCTGTAAAAAAGGCCGTCACATGGACGGCCTATTGAAGTTAATCTGGTGATTAACCTTTGTACTTATTTAACCAATAAAACAGGCTGCTTGGCTGCATTGCTTACCTTTTGGGCAACAGAGCCCATGATGGCATCAACAATGCCACTACGACCTTTTGACCCCATAACCACTAGATCAAATTTCTCTTTATTGGCCAAGGCAATAATTTCATTGGCAACATTACCGCGCTTAATCACCATGTTATGTTTTACAGCGGCTGTATCAAGGGCTTTCTGAGCTGCCTTGAGTTCTTTCTCGCTGACTTCACGAAGGTAATCATCGATTACGCTATTGGCGACAAATTGCTTTACATGACCTAGACCAATATCGTCATGAACGCTGATCAATGTAACTGTGCACTTGCTGCGCAAATCCTTAGCTAACTTTCCAACATACTTGGCCGCATTGAGCGAAGATTTGGAGCCGTCAACT
>NZ_NCJB01000348.1:0-2290 GCF_002282275.1 Polynucleobacter sp. 39-46-10
GTCACATCGTAACGATTTATTGAAAGGAATGAGAGTGTCTTACCAAGTCACGCTCAAGGCGAGCGGCAAACAATTTACCGTCCAGAAGGATGAAACCCTTCTCGAGGCAGCATTACAGCAGGGCATCACGCTTCCTTATGGCTGCAAAAACGGTGCCTGCGGATCCTGTAAAGGCAAGGTTCTAGAGGGTCAGGTGGAGCACGGCCAACATAGTGCTGCTGCCTTAAGCTCTGCTGATGAGGCCGCTGGCGGCACCTTGTTTTGCTGTGCTCACCCAAAATCTGATCTCCTGATTGAAGCACGTGAAGTTCAGGGTGCTGGCGATATCGCTATCAGAAAGGTGCCTTGTCGTGTGAATGCCATTTCTAAACCCAGTACAGATGTGGCAATTCTGAAGTTGCAACTACCAGCAGCTGAGCGTTTTCAATTTCTGGCGGGTCAGTATTTAGAATTCCTTCTCAAAGATGGACAGCGCCGCGCCTACTCCATTGCCAATGCGCCTGATCAAGAGGGCCCTTTAGAGTTACACATTCGCCACTTGCCAGGCGGACTCTTTACCGACTTTGTCTTTGGCGCAAAAGATCCCGCATTAAAAGAAAAAGATATCCTGCGCTTTGAGGGTCCATTGGGCAGCTTCTTCCTGAGAGAAGACTCCAAGAAACCCATCATTTTTGTTGCGGCAGGCACTGGCTTTGCTCCCATTAAATCCATTGTCGAGCAAATGCAGCTCAAAAAGATTCAACGCCCGATTCATCTGTATTGGGGCGGACGTCGCCCTAGCGACCTTTACCTCGATGCGCTTTGCAAATCATGGGTAAGAGAAATTCCAGACTTCAAATACATCCCCGTTATTTCCGATGCCCTTCCAGAAGATCAATGGACTGGGCGCACTGGCTTTGTGCATCAGGCTGTGATCGCTGACCATGCCGACCTTAGCCCTTACCAGGTCTATGCCTGCGGCGCCCCCGCCATGGTTAACGCAGCCCGCCAAGACTTTTCTTCTCAGTGCAAGCTACCCGAGGAGGAGTTCTTTGCAGACTCCTTTACCAGCGCAGCTGATCTTGCAACAAGCTAGCCCACTAAGCGTGATAATAGAAACCTCATTTGATCTCACTTCGTACACGATATGAATAAGCCAGCCCAATCCGTAGATGCCCACTCAGTGATGTTTATTACTAAGCGACCAGAAGTGATGATGGTTGAGGGTAAGGGCTCATGGCTCACCGATAACAATGGCAAGCGTTACTTAGACTTCTTGCAAGGTTGGGCTGTGAACTGCCTAGGTCATAGCAACCCAGGAATGATTGAAGCGCTCAATGCTCAAGCTAAGAAACTGATTAACCCGAGCCCAGCGTTCTATAACGAACCAATGATTCGCTTATCAAATCTTCTGACAGAGAACAGCTGCTTTAACAAAGTATTTTTTGCTAATAGTGGCGCTGAAGCAAATGAGGGCGCCATCAAGTTGGCTCGTAAATGGGGTCAACTCAATAAGTCCGGCGCCTTTGAAATCATCACCTTTGATCACAGCTTTCATGGTCGTACCTTAGCGACCATGAGTGCATCTGGCAAGCCAGGTTGGGACACCATGTTTGCCCCGCAAGTTCCCGGCTTTCCAAAAGCCGATTTGAATGACTTGGACTCTGTCAAAAAACTAGTCACTGACAAAACAGTTGCAATCATGCTCGAGCCAGTTCAAGGCGAAGGTGGCGTGATCCCCACTACGAAAGAATTTATGCAAAGCCTGCGTAAATTCACTAAAGAAAACAATATCTTGTTGATCGTGGATGAAGTGCAAGCTGGCTGTGGGCGTACTGGAAAACTCTTTGCCTATCAACATTACGGCATCGAACCTGACATCATGACCTTAGGTAAAGGTATCGGTGGTGGCGTTCCATTAGCTGCACTCATGGCAACCGATGCAGTTGCTTGCTTTGTTCCAGGCGATCAAGGCGGCACCTATAACGGCAACCCACTCATGACCGCAGTTGGCATTAGTGTGATCGAGCAACTATTAGCGCCAGACTTCCTGGACTCTGTTCGCACCAAAGGCGAGTTACTGAGCAAAGAACTGCGTGCTATTTCAGCAGAATTTAATTTAGATGGTGAACGGGGTGAAGGCTTATTACGCGCCCTTATGTTGAGCAGTGATATTGGCGCCAAATTAGTTGAGCTTGCTCGCGATAGAGGCCCAGAAGGATTGTTGATCAACTCACCAAGACCCAATCTCTTGCGCTTTATGCCTGCACTCAATGTTTCTGATGATGAAATCCGTCAGATGTGCAATATT
>NZ_NCJB01000349.1:0-2282 GCF_002282275.1 Polynucleobacter sp. 39-46-10
TTGGCGGCCTCATCAAAGGGGATGCCCTCCAAAATATGGTCAACCGTGAAGTGCAAAATAAGTCGATCGAGCAAATGCGCATTCCATTGGGAATTGTGGCAACTGAATTGCAGTCAGGCAAAGGTATTTTGTTTCGCTCTGGCAATACAGGTCTAGCAGTGCGCGCCTCATGCAGTGTCCCGGGAGTCTTCCAGCCTGCCGTCATTAGCGGTAAAGAATATGTTGATGGCGGTTTAGTCGCACCAGTTCCAGCAAGCTATGCAAGACAGATGGGTGCAACCCTGGTAATTGCAGTCAATATCTCCTCCGAGCCAGTTCATCAAGATGCAAGCGGAACCTTTGGCATCATGCAACAGACTATATCCATCATGCAGCGAAGTATTAATCAGTACGAACTCAAAAGCGCTGATATTGTGATCACGCCTCACCTCAAGCAAATGAATAGCGGTGATTTCAAATCCAGAAATGCAGCAATCCTCGCAGGAGAGGAGGCCGCCCAAGAGCAGATGGCTGCCTTGAAAGAAAAACTTCGATCCTAGCCCTAGGGCTAACTTCCCAAGAAGGGGTGATTGATTTAGGATTCGGTGCAATTGTTTATGAAATCCACCACCACTCTTCTTAAATTATTGATCGCAATATCCATTGCAACTCAAGCGCATTACGCCCATGCTCAGGCAGGAGGCCAATTTACAGTCGCAGCCAACAACTATCTCAAAAAGCGTACTGATGCTTTCATGACAATCACGGGCTACTCACTAACCCCAGATGTCACCACCGGATCACTCTCAATTACCGATAAAGGCGGAGAAAATCAAAACTTACAAATGATTTCTCTTGGGGGTGGAGACCGTATCAGCGCCAACTTTCCACTCTATCTTGAGGGCACGATTGCCTTTAACCGATATAACCCAACGTTTACCGATGGTATAGGCAATACGAACATTACGGTACCGGTCAATTGGAATGGCATTACTGGAACTGGTGGCGTTGGCTGGGACTTCCCACTAACGGATCAGCTTCGCATTCGCCCGATTGCCAACATCATGTTGGGCCACGTAGAAAGCGACCTCTCGATTGCTGGTCGCATCATAGAAAATAAAACAGGGGTAGACCTACAGTTCTTAAATGGAGGTCGTATGAATGCATATGGCCTTGGTGGCTCACTTATGTTGGACTATGAGGATTACAAGCCCGAACGAGAATACGATGCAGAATTACGCTACACCAATATTGCGCTCAATACTTTTGATAGCTCCGCTGCCGTTCAAGGATCTGCAGACTCTCAAAGTTTAGGATTGTGGGCTCGAGCCAGATACCCCACACCACTTACCGTTTTAGAAAGGCCACTACGAGCCGTCTTTGAGGTGGCACATACTGAGTTTCTTGGTCAGCTCCGCGGAGCTCTTGGTTTTGATTCACTCTCCTCTGTGGGTACCGGAGTAGAGATTGATCGCAGCGCTTCAGACCCCATGTTTAGCAGGGTGCGATTGGTGTTTCGGTATCAATTTGGACAGAACGTCCGAGGAACTTCAATTGGCCTAGCGGCAAGCTTCTAAAGCAGAAAATTAGAGGCTACGAGATTTGCGTTTGAGTTTGTTCACTTCATTCAACAACTCTTGACGCTCGGCATCACCCAAGTTATCACTACCATCCAAACGGCGCGCACCATCAAAGCGCTTATCCCAATAGAGACTACCAAGATCATCTACACGCACACTAGTGCCCTTCGATGGGGAGTGGATAAATTTATTGTCGCCAACATAAATGCCGACATGAGAGAAAGTTAAGCGCATGGTGTTGAAGAACACCAAATCACCAGGCTGCAATTCTTCACGAGTAATTGGCTTACCTACGCGACTCATTTGAGTAGATTTACGAGGCAATAAAAAACCTAGTTTGTCCTTAAAAACATATCCGACAAAACTACTTCCATCTAAACCGGATTGTGGTAACTCTGTATCCCAGCGATAACGCACTCCAATCACTTCCATGGCGCGATTAATCAGCTCATCTGATTTAACGGTAACCGAATCTGCCAAGCGATCTGACGCACGAACAAAGTAAGACTTACCCACCTGAAACATGTTTTGCTTAGGAGTCTCTTTGGGTACCTCTACAGGCGCTTCTTTAGATGCATCCAATGCAGTATCTACTGCCAACACGGGATGCGCAGCAAATGCGAACACAACTAGCGCGGCCATCGACGCTTGCTTAAGCAAGGTTGGCAAGAGGTCTTTTTTAAGTGACATCAATCCATTCTAACAAAGAAGAGCTATTTCACC
>NZ_NCJB01000350.1:0-2276 GCF_002282275.1 Polynucleobacter sp. 39-46-10
AAAGGTAATTTGCGGATCACGACTAAATCCACGATCTCCAATGACAGCGCTGCGACCAAAATCGAGATCCAGGACTGGGGTAAAACTAAAGTCGACACCACAAGCTCGCAACTCAGCAGCTAGAACATACCCACAGGCAGTCGCTGCCGCCATCGCAATCGCAGCAGATTCGGCGGTATGTTTTGATTTATTCTTGGACCCCCAAAGTTCACCAAGCTTACGCATAGCTGGCAAATGGGTAAAACCGTCAGTTCTGCAGCGCTGAACACGTCCACCCTCATGATCAATCGAGATCAACACGTCAGAACGGAGTTTTTTAATTTCTGCAGTGAGTTTAGTGAGCTGCTTGCGATTGGCGAAGTTTCTGCCAAATAGAATTACTCCACCAGTTAGAGGATGCATGATGCGACGGCGATCTTCTGCGTTTAACTCAAGACCAAGCACATCTAAAGTAATTGGGCCTGGTTTCATGGTCGACTTACTCATGGATTCCTCGTAATTTTTTGATGTTATTTGCTGTTATTTATTACTGTGTTTATCTTTGCGTAACAATGACATGGGCAATTGCCATGTCTTGCTCATCACTTACCGTAATTTGAGCTTCCCAGTTTTTATCCTGCATAAATTGCGCAAGCGCTCCTAAATAGGAGGTAACCGGTTTACCGCTGGGCTCATTGAGTGTTTGCAAAGAGCGCCACGTCATTGGCATTCTCATGCCCAAGCCAATTGCTTTAGAGAATGCCTCTTTTGCCGCAAAGCGCGTTGCCAAAAAAGCAATACCCCGCTTGTGATTTCTGGCTAGGCGATGTTTAAAAACCAACATCTCATCTGGCCCCAGTATTTTTTCAGCAAGACGTCCATTGGTACGATCGTAAGCAGCTTGAAGCCGCTCGATCTGCAAAATGTCTGTGCCTATACCAATGATCATTTTTATACCGCCAGTTTCATTTCACTTTGGAAGTGTTTGCTCTACCCTGAGCCATTAGAGCCTTCATATCAGTAATTGCTTTTTGCCAACCCTTAAAGAGTGCCTCAGCAACAATCGCGTGACCAATATTGAGCTCTGAGAGCTCCGCAATGGCAGCTACCGGCATCACATTTCCCTCATGCAAGCCATGCCCAGCATTAACTCTCAGACCAATACTCTTACCAAACTGAGCAGCTTTTCTGATGCGCTCAAGCTCTTGCATTTGTTGGTCACCAGACAGATCTGCGTAACGCCCAGTATGCAACTCCACTACTGTTGCTCCAACATCCTTAGCAGCTTGAATTTGCTTTTCTTCTGGATCAATAAACAGGGATACCCGAATGCCTGCACCTTTTAATTGCGCAGTAGCTGCTTGAACAGCTTGAAAGTGTCCCAACACATCCAAGCCACCTTCAGTTGTGACCTCTTCACGCTTTTCAGGAACAAGGCACACATCATGTGGCTGCACCTGGCAAGCAATATTGATCATCTCCGGAGTAACGGCGCACTCTAAGTTCATACGTGTCTGTATTAAGGGACGCAAGGCCATCAAATCGGCGTCTTTAACATGGCGACGATCCTCACGTAAATGCAGGGTGATTAAATCAGCACCCGCCTCTTCAGCTAAACGGGCAGCCTTTAATGGATCAGGATAAATCGTGCCACGCGCATTACGCAGGGTAGCAACGTGATCGATATTGATGCCAAGTTCTAGCTTTGATTGGGTATTCATTGGCTTAGATTACTAGATTTTCTTCAGATCAATCAAAATCTGACGGGTAGTCAACACTTGATCCTGAAGATGCAATCCCAATAGGAAGCGCATTAACTGCTTACTCTCAGAAAGCGTCTCTTGATCAGAAAAGTCACCTGCTGCAATGGCTAGCAGAGATTTGCCACTCAAGACCGGCCAGTGTCCTGGATCATCCCCTTGAGCAGGCCTCACGCCTCGCTCTGGCTGATAAACATATTGCTCATTGGAGATCGGAGCACTATTCGTTTCCACACAGCGATCTAGCGCTGCTGCATAACCCGTTTCCTGTAAGAGCGTTAATTCAAAAGGACGTAGAATTTCTTCTAGGCCTTTGGATTCCAGCTCAAGATTAGATAAAGCAGAAATCGTATCGGTGTAATGGTCATAGAGCTTTTCATAGTCATCCTCGCGCGCGAGAAACTTGACTAATAACTCATTGAGATAAAAACCGCATAAGAGTGCATCCCCAACTAGAGATGGCGTGCCGCCAACCCACTCTGACTTCGTTAATGTCCGTAGTTCAGACTTACCACTCCAAGAAACCAATAGAGGTTG